>JAJZHS010000288.1 GCA_021798395.1 Pseudomonadota bacterium | reverse complement strand
TCGCTGCAGCTGCAGCGCGCGCTCGACGTCGCCCGCCGGCGCGCCGGCGAGCCCGACAGCGGCAGCCTCGAGACCCTGCTCGGCGCGGCGGCCCAAGTGCTGCCGTCGGGAACCCGGATCGATACCATCGATTTCCAGCCCGGCCAGCTGCACCTGACGGTCGGCGCCGCCACCGCGCGCGCCGCGGCGCAGCGCTGCGCGTCGCTCGGCCTGCGGTGCAGCGCGCAGGACGTGACCCTGCGCGTGCACGCTCGCGTCACCCGGGAGGCGCCATGAACCCGACCCTGCACCGGCTGCGCGCGCGCTGGTCGGCGATGCCCCCCCGCGAGCGCCGGTTGCTGCTGCTGGCCGCCGCGGTGCTGGCCGTCGCGCTGCTTTGGCTCGCGCTGCTGCGGCCCGCGCTGCGCACCCTGCGCGATGCCCCGGGGGAAATCGCCCGGCTGCAGGCGCAATTGCGCAACGTCCGCGTGCAGGCGGCCGAACTGGACCAGCTGGCCAAAGTGCCCGACGCGCCGACCGCCGACGTCGATGTGCGCAGCACGCTGCTCGACTGGATGCACAGGCACGCCCCCGCCACCCGCGTCGAGGTCGGCGTGCTGCCCGCAGGCGCGTCGCTGCAGGTGCACGGCATGCGCCCATCCACGCTGCTCGACCTCGCGCGCGTGGCGCGCCACGACTGGAACTGCACGGTCAGCCTGGTCAAGCTGCAGCGTGCGGCAGACGGCTTCGATGGTCGCTTGCAACTGACACGGCGCACCCCATGACGACACGCGCGCAACGCCTCCTGCTGCTGCTCGCCGCCGTGCTCGGCGTCGCGTGCGCGCTGCTCGTCGCGGCCCCGGCCGGCTGGCTCGGCGCGGCGCTGGCCTCGGCCAGCGGACAGCGCCTGCAACTGGCCGAGACGCGCGGCAGCTGGCACGACGGCTCGGCGCTGCTGGTGCTGCGCGGCGGCGCGAACAGCGAAACCGCGACGCTGCTTCCGGGACGGCTGACGTGGCACGTCGGTCTCGGCAGGCTGTGGCGGGGACAGGTGGACCTGCACATGGACGACGCCGCGCTGAGCGCCGAACCGCTGCGACTCGAGGCCCAGTGGCGCCCCGGGGTCTGGCGGCTGCGCCAGCGCGCGCCGTGGAAAGGCACCGTGCCTGCCGCGCTGCTGCAGGGGCTCGGCACGCCGTGGAACACGCTGGCGCTGCGCGCACGGCTGGACCTGAGCGTGCGCGGCCTGGACGTGCAGGTGGCCGACGGCCGCGCGCAACTGCACGGCGACGCGCAGCTCGACGCGATGGACGTGCAATCACGGCTGAGCCAGGTCGCGCCACTGGGCAGCTACCGGGTGCTGCTGCACGGCGCCGGGGCCAGCGCCACGCTGCAGCTCAGCACCGAGTCCGGCCCGCTGCAATTGCGCGGCCAGGGCCAGTGGAACGGCCGCCAATGGCGCTTCGAAGGCCGCGGCAGCGCGGCGCCGCAACGCGCGGCCGAACTCGCCAGCCTGCTCGGACTGCTCGGCGAACCCGCCGGCGACCATGTCCGCATCGTGTTCTGATCCCGCCATGACCCCAACGCCCCCACCACCGCATCGCACCCTGCGCAGCCCACGCTCGAGGAGACCCGGCATGCCCCACAGCACCCTCCCGGCGCGCCTGCTGCGCGCGTGCGCGCTGGCGCTCGCGGCCTGCCTGCTGGTTCCGGCGACGCATGCCGCGCCGAACAAGCCGCCGGAGAAAATGACCATCAACCTGGTCCACGCCGAGATTTCCAGCGCGGTGCAGGCGGTGGCCGCGGCCACCGGGCGCAACTTCATCGTCGACCCTCGGGTCAAGGGCCAGATCACGCTGCAGTTCGAAAAGCCCGTCGAACCCAGCGCCGTCTACCAGGCGCTGCTGACCCAGCTGCGGCTGGCCGGCTACGCGGTGGTCGAAACCGACGGCGTGTTCCGCGTCGTGCCGGGCGCCGACGCGCGGCTGCAGACCACGCCGGTGGGGGTCGGCGACTCCGCCGCGCAGATCCCGGGCAAGGGCGACCAGGTCGTGACGCAGATCTTCCAGCTGCGCAACCAGCCGGCGAGCAACCTGCTGCCGGTGCTGCGGCCGCTGATTTCGCCGAACAACACCATCAACGTCGATCCGGGCAGCAACGCGCTGGTCATCACCGACTACGCCGACAACCTCAAACGCCTGGCGCGGATCATCGCCGGGCTCGACATCCCCAGCGCCGGCGACATCGACATCATCCCGCTGCACTACGCGACCGCGACCGAACTCGCGGCGACGCTGCAAAAGCTCATCGACATGCAGTCGAGCAGCGGCCCGGCGCGGCCGGGGCCGGTGATCGCCGCGTCCAACGGTTCGCTGCGCGCGGTGGTCGTCGCCGACGCCGCGAGCAACGCGCTGATCGTGCGCGCGGCCAACGGCGCCCAGCTGCTGCAGATCGAGCGCATGGTGGCCAAGCTCGATCGCCCCGACGACACCACCAACATCCACGTCGTGTACCTGCACAACGCCAGCGCGGCCAACCTGGCGAAGGCGCTGCGCGGGGTGCTCGGCAACAGCGGCGGCAGCGCCGGCTCCGGTTCCGGCGCGCCCAGGACCGGCGCGTTCCAGAACCAGTCGACCGCGCCGGGCGGGCTGTCGACGAGCAGCATCACCAGCGGCAGCGCCAGCGGGGGCAACAGCGGCAGCAGCGGCGGCGGCGGACTCGGCCAGTCGCCCGGCTTCACGCCGCAGCCCGGCAGCGAAGGCTTCGAACTGCCGGGCGGCGCGTCGGTGTACGCCGACGTGGCGATGAACGCGCTGATCATCAACGCGCCGGGCCCGATCTACGCGCAGCTGCGCAAGGTCATCGACAAGCTCGACGTGCGCCGCGCGCAGGTCTACGTCGAGGCGCTGATCGCCGAAGTCGACGCCAACAAGGCGGCGCAGATCGGCATCCAGTGGCAGGCGATCGCCGGCAGCGCGGGCAACACCAACGCCGTGTACGGCGGCAGCAATTTCGGCGGCTCGAGCAGCATCGTCAACCTGCAGGCCGGAATCGCCAGCGGCGCCACCAACTTCACCTCCGCGCTGGCCAGCGGCGCGCTGGCGATCCCCAACGGGCTGAACATCGGCGTTCTGCACCGCATCGCCGGAGCCACCGCGCTGAGCGCGCTGGCCAATTTCCTGCAGACCCAGGACGGCGCCAACATCCTGTCGGAGCCGACTTTGATGACCCTGGACAACGAGGAAGCCAAGATCGTCGTCGGCCAGAACGTTCCGTTCATCACCGGCCAGTACGCGCAGACCGGGAGCACGAGCACGGTCAACCCGTTCCAGACCTACGACCGCCAGGACGTCGGCCTGACGCTCGAGGTGCGGCCGCAGATCACCGCCGGCAACACCGTGCGCATGGACGTCTACCAGGAGGTGTCGAGCATCGCCAACGCGACCAACGCGTCGGGAATCATCACCAACAAGCGTTCGATCCAGACCTCGGTGCTGGTCGACGACGGCCAGACCATCGTCCTCGGCGGCCTGATGCAGGACAACGTCAGCGACAACAACTCGAAGATTCCGGGCCTGGGCGACATCCCCGGAATCGGCGCGCTGTTCCGCTCGACCGCGCGCAACCGGCAGAAAACCGACCTGATGGTGTTCCTGCGCCCGGTCATCGTGCGCAGCGCGCAGCGCGGAACCGAACTCAGCGACATCGAGCACGAACGCATGCGCGGCCTGCAGATCCGCGCGCAGCTGCCGCACAG
>JAJZHS010000287.1 GCA_021798395.1 Pseudomonadota bacterium | reverse complement strand
GTGGTCGAGCAGCACGAGCAGCGCGGCGCCCGTGCTGTCGGCATCGTGGCGCACGCGCATCAGCCAGGCGCACAGTTCGGCTCCGGCCCTGGGCGCGCCGAGCAGCGCGGCCCACGAACTGCCGTCGCGCAGGTGGCGCAGCGCGGATTCGGCGTCTGTGGTCTGCGCGTTGTCGATCGGGCACGGCCACGGCGGCGCGGCGAACTCGACGTGGAGCACGGAATGGCGCGTGAGCGCGCCTTCGGCGCAGGCGGGCGCCGGCGGAAGATCGGTGTCGGGCATCGGCGGTGGGCAAGGGCCCCCGAGGGCCGGGAACGGCCCGGCGCGACCTCGTGGCCCGCCCGAGGATGCCAGCGGCGCGTGACAGCGGCGTGACGCCGCGCCCGCGTCGCGGATTCGCCCGGCCCGCGGCCGGGCGCCGTCAGACCACCGCGCCTGCGTTCGGGTCGTTCGGGTTGCGCGGCTTGGCGTTCTTCAGCAGGTCCTCGCGGCGCACGCCCAGCCACATGGCGATCGCCGCGGCGACGAACACCGAGCTGTAGATGCTCATCGAAATGCCGATGATCAGCGCCAGCGCGAAGAAGTGCAGCGCCGGGCCGCCGAAGACGAACATCGAGCCCGCCATCGCCAGCGTCGCGCCGTGGGTGATGATGGTGCGGCTGATGGTGTTGGTGATTGCGCTGTCGATGACCTGCACCGCGCTGTACTTGCGGTATTTGCGGAAGTTCTCTCGAACCCGGTCGAAAATGACCACCGACTCGTTGACCGAATAGCCGAGCACGGCGAGCACCGCGGCCAGCACCGGCAGCGAGAACTCCCACTGGAACAGCGCGAAGAAGCCGAGCACGATGATCACGTCGTGCAGGTTGGCGACGATGGCCGCGATGGAGAACTTCCACTCGAAGCGCAGCGCCAGGTAGAGCATGATGCCGACGATCACGAAGGTCAGCGCCTTGACCCCGTCGCTGGCCAGTTCCGATCCGATCTGCGGCCCGACGTATTCGGTGCTGCGCAGCTGCACCGACGGGTCGGCGGCGCGCAGCGCGGCGAGCACCTTGGCCGACTGTTCGGCGCTGGTCTCGTGCGCGTGCAGCGGCAGCCGGATGGCGACGTCGCGCGCGTTGCCGTAGGTCTGCACCTGCGCGTCGCCGTAGCCCAGCCGCACCGGCACGGCGCGGATGGCGCCCAGATCGGCCGCCTGCGGGTACTGCACCTCCATCACGGTGCCGCCGGTGAACTCGATCGACAGGTGCAGTCCGCGGGTGAAGAGGAAGAACACGGCGGCGACGAACAGCAGCGCCGAGACGATGTTGAACACCGGCGCGAAGCGCATGAACGGGATGTCGCGCCGGATGCGGAAGAATTCCATGACAGGCTCCTGGAGCGTCGCGTCAACGCGGGGATTTGGTCGCCGGCTTGGCCGCCGGAGTGGTGGTCTTCGCGTCGGGCTTCCACACCTGGCCGATCGACACCGACTGCAGCCGGCGGCGGCGTCCGTACCACAGGTTGACCAGGCCGCGCGAGAAGAACACGGCCGAGAACATCGAGGTCAGGATGCCCAGCACGTGGACCACGGCAAAGCCGCGCACCGCGCCCGAGCCGAACACCAGCAGCGCCAGGCCGGCGATCAGCGTGGTCACGTTCGAGTCCAGGATCGTCGCCCACGCCCGCTCGTAGCCGGCGGCGATCGCCGCCTGCGCGCTGGCGCCGTTGCGCAGTTCCTCGCGCACGCGCTCGTTGATCAGCACGTTGGAGTCGATGGCCATGCCCAGCGCCAGCGCCATGGCGGCGATTCCCGGCAGCGTCAGCGTGGCCTGCAGCATCGACAGCAGGGCGACGAGCAGCATCAGGTTGATCGCCAGAGCGATCGACGACACCGCGCCGAACAGCATGTAGTACACGCACATGAACGCGACGATGGCCAGGAAGCCCCAGGTCACCGAATGGAAGCCCTGCAGGATGTTCTGCTGGCCCAGGCTCGGGCCGACGGTGCGCTCCTCGATGATCTGCATCGGCGCGGCCAGCGCGCCGGCGCGCAGCAGCAGCGCGATGTCGCTGGCCTCGGGCACCGTCATGTGCCCGGAGATCTGCACCCGGCCGCCGGCGATTTCGCTGCGCACCACCGGCGCGGTGACCACCTGGGCCTGGTGGCGGTCGATCAGCACCAGCGCGATGCGCTTGCCGATGTTGGCCGCGGTGACGTCGCGGAAAATGCTTGAGCCGCGCGAGTCCAGCGTGAGGAACACCGCCGGCTCGTTGGTCTGCGGGTCGAAGCCGGGCTGCGCGTCGGTCAGGTTCTGGCCGGTCAGCAGAACGTCGTTGCGGACCATCAGCGGGGTGCCGCTGCGGTCCTCCAGCCGGGTGTCGCCAGGCGGCGGAACGCCGTGGCTGCTCAGCGCGGCGAGCGCCTCGGGGCTGTCGTCGACCAGGCGGACTTCCAGCGACGCGGTGCGGCCGAGGATGTCCTTGGCGCGCGCGGTGTCCTGGATTCCGGGCAGCTCGACGACGACGCGGTCCGAGCCCTGCTGCTGGATCACCGGCTCGGCGACGCCGAGTTCGTTGATCCGGTTATGCAGCGTGGTGATGTTCTGCTTGATCGCGTATTCCTTGGTCTGCTCGATGGTGCGCGGGCTCAGGCGCAGGGTGATCGAGCTTCCGGCGACGGTCTGAATCAGCGCGTCGCCGGCGTCGGACTTGACCAGCGGCAGCGCCTGGCGGTACATGTCGGGGTCGCGGAAATCGATGACCACCGTCTCGCCGCTGCGCTGCAGGTCGCTGTAGCGCACGTCCTTGGCGCGCAGCGCCGATTTGAGTTCGCCGGCCAGCGAATCGAGTTTTTTGTCGACCGCGGCCTTCATGTCGACCTGCAGCAGGAAATGCACGCCGCCGCGCAGGTCCAGTCCGAGGTACATCGGGAACGCGTGCAGCGCGGTCAGCCAGTGCGGCGAGCGGCTCAGCAGGTTCACGGCGACGATGTACGACGGCTGGTCGCGGTTCGGGTTCAGCGCGTGCGCCAGCACGTCGCGCGCCTTGAGCTGGATTTCGGTGGTGGCGAAGCTGTAGTCCAGCGTCGGGCCGTCGATGCGGCTGGCCTGGGCGGTGATGCCGGCGGCGTGCAGCGCGGCCAGGCCGCGGTCGAGCAGCGCGGCGTCGGGCAGGTCGCGTCCGGCGTGCGCCGACGTGATCTGCACCGCTGGAGCTTCGCCGTAGAAATTCGGCAGCGCGTAAACGAACCCCACCACCAGCACGGTGGCCATGATGAGGTATTTCCACAGCGGGTAGCGATTCATGGCGGCGATGCCGGCGCCAGGCGCCGGCAGGAGACAAAGGGGATGGTGCGCGCGAAACGGGGCTCAGGCGCCGTTCTTCAGCGTGCCTTTGGGCAGCACCATGCTGATCGCGCTGCGCTGGATCTGGATTTCGACCTTGTCGGCCACTTCCAGATGCAGGAACGTGTCGCCGAGCTTGCTGATGCGGCCGACAACGCCGCCGCTGGTGACGACTTCGTCGCCTTTGGACAGCGCCTCGATCATCGCCTTCGTTTCCTTGGCCTTCTTCATTTGCGGCCGGATCATGACGAAATACAGGATGACGAACATCACCACCAGCGGCAGGGTGCTCATCAGCGTCGATTCGGGGCTGGATTGCGCCGCGGTGCCTTGCGCGTGGGCGATCGAGATCAGGTTCATGGAACGGCTCCGGGGACGGGAAATGACTGTCGCCGGCGCCGTTCGGGCGCCGGCAG
>JAJZHS010000286.1 GCA_021798395.1 Pseudomonadota bacterium | reverse complement strand
CCTGTCCTACGGCAGCGACAACAGCCGCAACGTCGTGTTCAACGTGCAGACCGGCACCATCAACGGCTGGTCGACGGTGATCGCCGGAGGTACCGGTTCAGCCGACAATTTCCGTCGTTCGCCCGATGGCTACGCCTGGCCGAGCAAGAATTTCGCCGGCTACTTCAAGACCCGCAAGACGTTCGACAATGGCGACGTCAGTTTCGGAGGCTACGTCGCCGACGGCCATGGCTGGCGGCCGACGCCGATCCCGCTGACGCCGGTCGCAGGCATCAGCGTCAACGGCCAGGACGCCAACGGCAACGCACTGCCCGGCGCGGCGTTCAGCCAGCAAACCTCCGGGTACTACAGCGCACTGAATCAGAATGTCTGGGCCAAGAACGACTTCAACCGCACCTGGCTGGTGTATGCCAAGCAGAACATCCGCCTTGACGACCATGTCACCTTGCACAACATGGCCTGGTATCGTCGCGGCGACCGCCTGCACATCCACTACAACGACTACATTCCCAACGCCGGCAATCTGTACGAGCGCAACAATCCGTTTTCGCACATGTACGGCGACAAACTCTGGGCTGACCTCGCCCTGCCCTACAACCGTGTCGCGGTGGGCGGCTACTTCATCAACAGCGAGTACAACTCGCGCAATGCTTTCTACAACCCCAACGCGCCTTACTTCGGCTCCTATCTCGTGCCGAATGCCAACTATCGCAGTGACTACTGGTACATCACGGACCTCGCGGCGTTCGTGCAGGATACGATCCGTCCGCTGCCGGGCCTGAGCCTGACCCCGGGCGTGCGTCTGGTCGGCTATCACACCGACTACTATCCCCGCGGCAACGTCGATTTCGCCCAGGCCTACGCGCTGTATCCGCAAAACAACCAGGCGCAGCTTCCTGCCGCCAGCACCAGCTACAACAAGACCGAGCCGTCACTGAGCGTGCGCTGGCAGCCGCTCGGATGGCTGGCGCTGTACGGCAACTGGGGCACGACCTACCGCCTGCCGGAAGTCGGCGGCGGCGGCGGTCTCTACCAGAAGCAGCCGGTAGGCGGCGACATCATGGAAAGGGCCGTCGAGTACCAGCTGGGCGCCAAGGCTCACTGGCTGCAGGTCGGCGGATTCAGCAACGTGCTGCTCAACGTCAATTACTACCACCTGCATTTCTCCAACCAGTTCATCGGTGTCAGCAGCCAGAACGGCACGTTCCTCGGTCTCGGCACCGGCGACTCGGTCTATCACGGATTCAATCTGTACGGCGAAGGCATGCTGTCCAGGACGCATCTGTTCAGCAATCTCAACCTCGAGCAGGCACGCTTCAACAATTACAGCTTTCAGGGTGCCAATTACAACGGCCTGCCGGTGTCCTACGTGCCCAAGACGACGTTCAACGTCGGCGCGTATTTCCGCCTGCCGGTGGGCAATGTGATGCTGAAGCCGCGCGCGTGGTACCAGTATGTCGGCAGCCAGCACTTGTTCGACAACAACCTGGGTGCGCCCAGCCAGCAGACGATGCCTGCCTACGGGGTCGTGAACCTGAGCCTCGCAGTCGACTTGCCCGCAGGCCTCTTCGGCCCGGCAGTGCATTCGGTCGAATTGAAGTTCGAGGTGCTGAACGCACTTGGCAAGCGCTACAACGCCTTCGAGTACATCTCCAGCGGCGGTGTCTACAACACCGCCCCCAACGTGGTGGGCTACACCCTTGCCTACCCCGGCGCTCCGCGCTCGCTCTACGGCACGCTGGACGTCAAGTTCTGAGATTCCGACTCGTTACGATCACCCTTCCGGCCGGATCGATGCGCACGGATGCGCATCGATCCGATTTTTTCATCACGCCCGCTGCGCGATGGCGCGCCGCGGCGCCGGCAGTGTCCCCTGCCTCGGCGTACCCGTTGTCCCGCGGATCGACATGATGAATTCCCGTTTCCGTTGCGCGTTGCGTCGCGCAACCCGGCTTCTCGCGCTGTGGCCGATGCTGGCCGGCGCCACTCCATTGCAAGGCGCGGTGCGACATGTGCTGCTGGTCAGCGTGGACGGCCTGCACGCGATCGACATGGCGCGTTACGTCGCGGCACATCCGCACTCGACGCTGGCACAGATGAGCGCGCAGGGCATCACCTACAGTGATGCGCGTACTCCAGCGCCGGCGGATTCGTTTCCCGGCCTGCTGGCGTTGATCACCGGCGGTACGCCTGCGGCGACCGGCGTGTACTACGACGTCACTTGGGACCGGCACCTCGCGCCGCCGACAGGTCCCTGCATGGCCACAGGCGCACGCGTTGCCTGGAACGAAGCCGTCGACCGCGCCGACGGCCGCGGCATCGACCCGGCCAAACTGCCGCGCGATCCCGCGCGCGGTTGCGCCCGGGTCTGGCCGTGGCAATACCTGCGCGTCAACACGATTTTTGACGTGGTGCATGCGGCGGGAGGTGCCACCGCGTGGGCCGACAAGCATCCCGCCTATGCCATCGTGCAGGGGCCCTTCGGTCACGGGGTGGATGATCTCTACACGCCGGAGATCGGCGCCAACGCCGAGGGGCTCGCACCGACGGCCGACCGCGTCACCGCTTCGATCGAGCGTACCGAGGCCTACGATGCGATGAAGTCGCGCGCGGTGCTGCGCGAGATCGCCGGCTTCCGCCACGACGGCGTCACTCCCGCACCGGTGCCGACCGTGTTCGGCCTCAACCTGCAGGCGGTCAACGTCGCGCAGAAGCTGACCGGTTACGCCGATGCCGGCGGCGCGCCGACGCCGGCGCTGAGCGACGCGCTGGATCACGTCGATGCACTGCTCGGCACGCTGCGCGCGGCCCTGGTCGCGCACGGGCTCGCCGATTCGACCCTGATCATCGTCACCGCCAAGCACGGCAACGGCCCGATCGATCCGGGCCGTCTGCGTCTGATCGACGCCCGGCATCTGCGCGTCGCGATCGAAAGCGCCGTACCGGGCGAGCCGGCACAGCTGACGCCGGACCAGGGCGCGCTGATCTGGCTGCATCACGGCACCGCCGCGGCGATCGTGGCCCGCGCGCTCGATGCGCAACGCGCGGCGCTGGGCATCCGCCGCGTGCTGTGGGGTGCACGGCTGGCGCTGCGTTTCCCGTCGCCCGCCCGTGACAGCCGCACGCCGGACCTGATCGTGATTCCCGACGACGGCGTGATCTACGCCAAGCCGAATGCGAGCAAGCGCGCCGAGCATGGCGGCTTTCTCGCCGACGATCGCCATGTCGCCATGCTGCTCAGCGGGCCGATGCTCCCCGATCCCGGCCGCGTGCTGCGCGAACCGGTCGCGACGACGGAGGTCGCGCCCACCCTCCTCGCCGCACTCGGACTCGATCCCGACCATCTCCAGGCTGTGCGCGAGCAGGGCACACCCGAATTGCCGGGCGCGAATTGGGCGAGGCTGTCGCCGCATTGACCTGATTGCGCCGTTCGGACGGCGCAGGGCTCGGCGTTCGCCCGCGGCGGCGGGAACAGGTCGCCCGGCTGCCTGCCAGGCCGCGAAGACCTCGCGGACCAGACGCTGCTCGGAGGCATGTCAGAACCGTGTGCTTCGCGCGGGTGCGGCCGCATCGCCCCGGCGCGGCGGGCGCGCCACCGTCGGCGTGCGCTTCAGCCCGAAGGGTCGGCTTGCCGGCGGCAACAGGGACGATCGGGCCCGCGCAGCGCGGGAAGCGGCCCTGCGCTTGCGCCGGAATCGCGAGCCGGCCGCATTGCCGCTTGCACGATCGAGTCGCCGCCTACAAGATCAATCCATG
>JAJZHS010000285.1 GCA_021798395.1 Pseudomonadota bacterium | reverse complement strand
GCGCTGCTGGCGCGCGCCGGGGTCAACGCCGGCGGCCTGCTCGGCAGCGTGCAGGGCGCGCTGAAGCGGCTGCCACAGGTGCAGGGCACCGGCGGCGAGATCCAGTTCAGCCGCGAATTGGGCAACCTGCTCAACCTGACCGAGAAGGAAGCGACCCGGCGCGGCGATCAGTTCATTCCCAGCGAGCTGTTCCTGCTGGTGCTGGCCGACGACAAAGGCGAGGCTGGCAGGCTGGCGCGCGAGGCCGGGCTGGCGCGCAAGAGCCTGGAGGCGGCGATCGACGCCGTGCGCGGCGGCCAGAACGTCGCCAGCGCCGACGCCGAGCAGCAGCGCGAGGCGCTGAACAAATACACCCTGGACCTGACCGAGCGCGCGCGCCAGGGCAAGCTCGACCCGGTGATCGGGCGCGACGACGAAATCCGCCGCACCATCCAGGTGCTGCAGCGCAGGACCAAGAACAACCCGGTGCTGATCGGCGAACCCGGCGTGGGCAAGACCGCGATCGTCGAAGGGCTGGCGCAGCGCATCGTCGGCGGCGAGGTGCCCGAGTCGCTGAAGGACAAGCGGGTTCTGGTCCTCGACATGGCGGGGCTGCTCGCCGGGGCGAAGTTCCGCGGCGAGTTCGAGGAACGGCTCAAGTCCGTGCTCAAGGAGGTCGCCGCCGAGGAGGGCCGCGTGATCCTGTTCATCGACGAACTCCACACCATGGTCGGCGCCGGCAAGGCCGAAGGCGCCATGGACGCCGGCAACATGCTCAAGCCGGCTCTGGCGCGCGGCGAGTTGCACTGCATCGGCGCCACCACGCTGGACGAATACCGCAAGTACATCGAAAAGGACGCGGCGCTCGAGCGCCGCTTCCAGAAGGTGCTGGTCGACGAACCCAGCGTCGAGGCGACGATCGCCATCCTGCGCGGCCTGCAGGAGAAATACGAGCTGCACCACGGCGTCGACATCACCGACCCGGCCATCGTCGCCGCCGCCGAATTGTCGCAGCGCTACATCACCGACCGCTTCCTGCCCGACAAGGCGATCGACCTGATCGACGAGGCGGCGTCGCGCATCAAGATGGAAATCGACTCCAAGCCCGAGGTGATGGACCGGCTCGACCGCCGGCTGATCCAGCTGAAGATCGAGCGCGAGGCGGTGCGCAAGGAAACCGACGAGGCGTCGCGCAAGCGCCTGGCGCTGATCGAGCAGGAAATCGATCGCCTGGGCAAGGACTACGCCGACCTGGAGGAGGTGTGGAAGGCCGAGAAGGCCGCGGTGCAGGGGTCGGCGCAGTTCAAGGAACAGATCGACGCCGTGCGCTTCCAGATCGACGAGCTGACCCGCCGCGGCGATTTCAACAAGGTCGCCGAGCTGCAGTACGGCCGCCTGCCCGAGCTCGAGCGCCAGCTCAAGGACGCGCAGGCGCGCGAATCGTCGGCCGCCGGAGGCGCGCCGCGGCTGCTGCGCACCCAGGTCGGCGCCGAGGAGATCGCCGAGGTGGTGTCGCGCATGACCGGAATCCCGCTGGCCAAGCTGCTTTCCGGCGAGCGCGACAAGCTGCTGCAGATGGAGGCGCGGCTGCACCAGCGCGTGGTCGGCCAGGACGACGCCATCCGCGCCGTGTCGGACGCGATCCGGCGCTCGCGCGCCGGGTTGGCCGACCCGAACCGGCCGTACGGCTCGTTCCTGTTTCTCGGCCCCACCGGCGTGGGCAAGACCGAGCTGTGCAAGGCGCTGGCCGAATTCCTGTTCGACAGCCAGGACCACCTGATTCGCATCGACATGAGCGAATTCATGGAAAAGCATTCGGTGGCGCGGCTGATCGGCGCGCCTCCCGGCTACGTCGGCTACGAGGAAGGCGGCTACCTGACGGAAGCGGTGCGGCGCAAGCCGTACAGCGTGGTGCTGCTCGACGAAGTCGAGAAGGCGCATCCGGACGTGTTCAACGTGCTGCTGCAGGTGCTCGACGACGGCCGCCTGACCGACGGCCAGGGCCGCACAGTCGATTTCAAGAACACGGTCATCGTGATGACCTCGAACCTCGGTTCGCACCAGATCATGGCGCTGGCCGGCGAACCGCAGGAGGCCATCCGCGACGCCGTGTGGAGCGAAGTCAAGCAGCACTTCCGCCCCGAGTTCCTGAACCGCATCGACGAGGTCGTCGTGTTCCACGCGCTCGACCCGAGCCAGATCGAAGGCATCGCGCGCATCCAGCTGGCCACGCTGGAGCGGCGCCTGGCGCAGCTCGACATCCGGCTGGAGATTTCGCCGCAGGCGATCGCCGACATCGCCAAGGCCGGTTACGACCCGGTGTTCGGCGCGCGCCCGCTCAAGCGCGCGATCCAGAGCCAGATCGAGAACCCGCTGTCGAAGCTGCTGCTCGAGGGACGCTACGGGCCCAAGTCGGTCATCCCGGTCGACGTGCGCGACGGACATCTGAGTTTCGATCGCGTCGTGCACTGAGCGAAGCGGCTCCCGCCGAACACGTTGCGGCGTGCGCTGCGGCATGCCGCGCAGCGCGAACCCGCAGCGCGCGTCCGGGGCGTCGCAAAGCGAGGTACGCTGTACGGTGAAGCCCATCCGCCAACTCGGAGACACCATGAGCGAACCGACCAAATACCTGCTCGACGAAGGCCGCATGCCCAAGGCCTGGTACAACATCCAGGCCGATCTCCCGCAGCCGCTGCCTCCCGCGCTTCACCCCGGAACCTTGCAGCCGATCGGACCCGACGACCTCGCGCCGTTGTTTCCGATGGAGCTCATCGCGCAGGAGGTCAGCACCGAGCGCGAGATCGAGATTCCCGAGCCGGTGCGCGAGGTCTACCGGCTGTGGCGCCCGGCGCCGCTGTACCGCGCCCACCGCCTCGAGCGCGCGCTGCAGACCCCGGCCAAGATTTTCTACAAATACGAAGGCGTCAGCCCGGCCGGCAGCCACAAGTCCAACACCGCGGTGCCGCAGGCGTTCTACAACGCCGCCGCCGGAGTGCGCCGGTTGACCACCGAGACCGGCGCGGGCCAGTGGGGCACCTCGCTGTCGTTCGCCGGCGGGTTGTTCGGGCTCGAAGTGCTGGTGTTCCAGGTCCGCGTCTCGTACGACCAGAAGCCGTACCGGCGCGCCGTGATGGAAACCTATGGTGCGCGCTGCGTCGCGTCGCCGTCGGCCGAGACCGCGTACGGCCGCAGCGTGCTCGCGCAGCGCCCCGACCATCCGGGCAGCCTGGGCATCGCGATTTCCGAAGCGGTGGAACTCGCCGCGCAGCGTGCCGACACCAAATACGCGCTCGGCTCGGTGCTCAACCACGTGCTGATGCACCAGACCGTGATCGGCCTGGAAGCGATGGAGCAAATGGCCATGGCCGACACCTGGCCCGACGTGGTCGTCGGCTGCGTCGGCGGCGGGTCGAACTTCGCCGGAATCGCCTTCCCCTTCATCGGCCAGGCGCTGCGCGGCGGCGCGCGCCCGCGCGTCGTCGCGGTCGAGCCCGCTGCGTGCCCGACGCTGACGCGGGGCCGCTACGCCTACGACTTCGGCGACACCGGCCACATGACCCCGCTGACCAAGATGCACACCCTGGGTTCGACCTTCACCCCGCCGGGTTTCCACGCCGGGGGCTTGCGTTACCACGGCATGGCGCCGCTGGTCTCGCACCTCAAGGAGCTCGGCATGGTCGAGGCCGTCGCGTACACGCAGGGCGAGTGCTTCGCCGCCGGCGTGCAGTTCGCGCGGGCCGAAGGCATCGTTCCGGCGCCCGAGGCCAACCACGCGGT
>JAJZHS010000284.1 GCA_021798395.1 Pseudomonadota bacterium | reverse complement strand
CGGGTTCGGAAATTCTTTCGGCCGAAATGATGCTGCGGCACATGGGATGGACCGAGGCCGCCGACCTGATCATCGCTTCGATGGAACGGGCGATCCAGTCGAAGCGCGTGACCTACGACTTCGCCCGCCTGATGGACGGCGCCACCCAGGTGTCGTGCTCCGGATTCGGCAAGGTCATGATCGAACACATGTGAGCGCCCCCAGGGCCGGGCTGCGCCCGGCCCGCCCCCCGAGGGGGTCGAGAAAACTTGGGGCGGCCCGGCGTTTTCTCGTGAGCGCCCCCAGGGCCGGGCTGCGCCCGGCCCGGCGTTTTCTCGAGACCTGACGCGTCGCGCCGTGGCGCAAGAGCCCCCGGAAGCCCCGGGGGCTTTTTTTTGATTGTCCCGCCATCGCGCGGCGTCGCCGATGGCCGCCGTGACCGCATCATGAACGCCCTGCGATACGGAAGGTGTATGGCGACGCGCCGGGTCAAGTTGGCCGACAATCGGAGCAAGCCCGACGGCCTGCGCGCGCAAGCCCGCAATCCTAGAATCGGGACATGTCCAGACCGCGCAAGTCCCCCGCCGCAGACCCGGGCAACGCCGTCGTCGTCGAACGCCAGCGTCAGGTTCTGGCACCGCCGCCGCTGTACCAGGTCGTGATGCTGAACGACGATTTCACTCCGATGGAGTTCGTCGTGTTCGTCATACAAAGGTATTTTGCAAAGGATTTCGAAACCGCGACCCAGATCATGTTAAAAGTCCACCAGCATGGTCGCGGTGTCTGCGGCGTCTTTTCGAAGGACGTCGCGGCGACGAAGGTCGAACAGGTGATGGCCGCCGCGCGCCAGGCGGGCCATCCGTTGCAGTGCGTGATGGAAGCGGTTTAGGAGAACAGCGATGATTGCCCAGGAACTCGAAGTCAGTCTGCACATGGCCTTCGTCGAGGCGCGGCAGCAACGCCATGAATTCATCACCGTGGAACACTTGCTGCTGGCGCTGCTCGACAACCCGTCGGCAGCCGAGGTGTTGCGTGCGTGCTCGGCCAGCCTTGACGATCTGCGCAAGAGCCTGGCCGCGTTCATCAAGGACAACACCCCGGTGGTGCCCGGCAGCGACGACGTCGACACCCAGCCGACGCTGGGCTTCCAGCGCGTGATCCAGCGCGCCATCATGCACGTGCAGTCGTCGAGCAACGGCAAGAAGGAAGTCACCGGCGCCAACGTGCTGGTGGCGATCTTCAGCGAAAAGGACGCGCACGCCGTGTACTACCTGCACCAGCAGGGAGTCACCCGGCTCGACGTGGTCAATTACATGTCGCACGGAATCCGCAAGTCCGACCCCGTCGAGCCGGCCAAGCCGGCCTCCGGCGGCGCCGACGACGACGAGCGCGAAGCCAAGGACACGCCGCTCGACCAGTTCACGCAGAACCTGAACGTCCTGGCGCGCGACGGTCGCATCGACCCGCTGATCGGCCGCGAGGCCGAAGTCGAGCGCGTCATCCAGGTGCTGTGCCGCAGGCGCAAGAACAATCCGCTGCTGGTCGGCGAGGCCGGCGTGGGCAAGACCGCGATCGCCGAGGGGCTGGCGTGGCGCATTGTCCACGGCAACGTTCCGGCGGTGCTCGCCGACGGCGTGGTCTATTCGCTGGACATGGGCGCGCTGCTCGCCGGAACCAAGTACCGCGGCGACTTCGAGCAGCGCATCAAGGCCGTGATCAAGCAGATCAAGGACATGCCCAGCGCGATCCTGTTCATCGACGAGATCCACACTCTGATCGGCGCCGGCGCGGCTTCCGGCGGCACGCTCGACGCGTCGAACCTGCTCAAGCCGGCGCTGACCTCGGGCCAGTTGCGCTGCATCGGCGCGACCACCTTCAACGAGTACCGCGGCATTTTCGAGAAGGACGCCGCGCTGTCGCGGCGCTTCCAGAAGATCGACGTCGTCGAGCCCAGCGTCGAGCAGACGATCGAAATCCTCAAGGGGCTGAAGTCGCGCTTCGAGGAACACCACGGCGTCAAGTACGGCGCCGGCGCCTTGAGCGCGGCCGCCGAACTGTCGGCCAAGTACATCAACGACCGCCACCTGCCCGACAAGGCCATCGACGTCATCGACGAGGCCGGTGCCGCCCAGCGCATTCTGCCGAAGAGCAAGCAGAAGAAAACCATCGGCAAGGGAGAGATCGAGGACATCGTGTCCAAGATCGCGCGCGTGCCGGTGCACAGCGTGACCACCGACGACCGCTCCAAGTTGCGCAACCTCGACCGCGACCTGAAGAACGTGGTGTTCGGCCAGGACGAGGCGATCGCCGCGCTGTCGGCGGCGATCAAGATGAGCCGCTCGGGGCTGGGCCGGCCGGACAAGCCGATCGGCGCCTTCCTGTTCAGCGGCCCGACCGGGGTGGGCAAGACCGAGGTCGCGCGCCAGCTGGCGTTCGTGCTCGGCATCGAGCTGGTGCGCTTCGATATGTCCGAATACATGGAACGGCACACGGTGTCGCGGCTGATCGGCGCGCCTCCGGGGTACGTCGGCTTCGACCAGGGCGGGCTGCTGACCGAGGCGATCTCCAAGAAGCCGCACGCCGTGCTGCTGCTCGACGAAATCGAGAAGGCGCACCCCGACGTCTACAACGTGCTGCTGCAGGTCATGGACAACGGCACGCTGACCGACAACAACGGGCGCAAGGCCGATTTCCGCAACGTGATCGTCATCATGACGACCAACGCCGGCGCCGAGGCGATGCAGAAGGGCACCATCGGCTTCACCACCAAGCGCGAGCAGGGCGACGAAATGGCCGACATCAAACGGTTGTTCTCGCCCGAGTTTCGCAACCGGCTCGACGCGATCATCCATTTCCGTGCGCTCGACGAGGCGATCATCCTGCGCGTGGTCGACAAATTCCTGCTGCAGCTCGAGTCGCAGCTGGCCGAGAAGCGCGTCGACGCGACGTTCACCGACGCGTTGCGCCGCCACCTTGCGCGCGAGGGATTCGATCCGCTGATGGGCGCGCGGCCGATGCAACGGCTGATCCAGGACACCATCCGCCGCGCGCTGGCCGACGAGCTTCTGTTCGGCCGGCTGGTCGACGGCGGCCGCGTGACCGTCGACGTGGACGACGATGGCCAGGTGCAGCTGGCGATCGCCGAGCCTGAGCCCAAGCCGCCGAAAAAGAGCGAACTGGTGGCGTGAGGTGACGGGCCGCTGAGCAGCCGTGGGCAACCCCGGCTGCTCGGGGGGCCGTACACTTACCGTCTATGCTGATCCATCCGAATTTCAATCCCGTCGCGCTTCATCTCGGTCCGCTGAAGATCCGCTGGTACGGGATCATGTACCTGCTGGGATTCCTGTCGTTCTGGCTGCTGTCCAAGCGCCGGCTGCGCGACAAGCCCTACGACGGCTTCGGCTGGACGTCGCGCGACGTCGAGGACCTGCTGTTCGTCGGAGTGCTCGGGGTGATCCTCGGCGGGCGCCTCGGTTACGTGCTGTTCTACCAGCCGGCGCTGTACTTCGCCCACCCGGCGCAGATCGTCGAGGTTTGGGACGGCGGCATGTCGTTCCACGGCGGCCTGCTCGGGGTGATGGCGGCGGCGGGCTGGTTCGCGTGGCGCCGCGGCGTGAACTGGCTCGACCTGATGGATTTCGTCGCGCCGATGGTTCCACCGGGGCTGGCGTTCGGGCGCATCGGCAACTTCATCAACGGCGAACTGTGGGGGCGTGTGGCGCCGAGCTGGTGGCCCGGCGCGATGATCTACCCGGAGTCGGGCAGCATGGTGCCGCGCTTTCCATCG
>JAJZHS010000283.1 GCA_021798395.1 Pseudomonadota bacterium | reverse complement strand
CGTCGTGCGCGGCGTCGACGCCCTGCGCGATGTCGGGGCTTTGCTTGTCGTAGGCGACCAGCACCGCGCAGCTCTTGGCGTCGATGCCGAAATCGGCGTTGTCGTAACCGATGCGCTTGAGGGTTTCGCGCGCGATCTGGATGTAGTCGACCACGGCGTGGGTCGTGATCTCGCCGGCGAGCACCACCAGCCCGGTGTTGGCCAGGGTCTCGGCGGCGACGCGGGCGGTCGGGTCCTGCGCCAGGATGGCGTCGAGGATGGAGTCGGAGATCTGGTCGGCGACTTTGTCCGGATGACCTTCGGACACCGACTCGGACGTGAACAGGAAGGAAGAAGCCATGGCGTGAACGCTCCAGTGGTCGTTAAGATCGTCACCGGTGGACCGCGACACGGCGACGCTTTAGCGGTACTTGAAGCGGCATCGAAGCATCGACGCATGACGCGTCGACGCAATGCCGCGGTCGCCCCGCAAGTTGTCATTAACTCGGCGACGCCCGGATTCTAACGCCGCGCGACGCGGTTTGCCGACCGCCGCGGTCTGCGTAACATTCCCGGCTTGAACGCGCCCGTGCGCGCCCACCCATTCACCGCTTCTGCTGCCGATGCTGCGCCTGTTTCGAGCGCTTTCCCGCCTTCCGCTCGGCCTGCTGCAGGCCGCCGGCGGCGTGCTCGGCGTGCTCGTCTACGCCGCCTCGCCGACTTACCGCAGGCGGCTGCAGGCCAACCTGCGCCTGGCCGGCTACCCCGCGCTGGCCCTGCGCGCGGCGCGCGACGCCGGGCGCATGCTCGGCGAACTGCCGTTCGTCTGGTTCCGCGGCGACGCCGCGCTGCGGCGGGTGCGGATCGACGGTGAGGACTGCGTCGCGCAGGCGCGCGCGCAAGGCCTCGGCGTGCTGTACCTGACTCCGCACCTGGGCTGCTTCGAAGTCTCGGCGCAGGTCGCGGCCAGCTGGGGGCCGATCTGGGTCCTGTACCGCCCGCCGCGCAAGGCGTGGCTCGACGCCCTGGTGCTGGCGCGCCGGCGCGACAACCTGCACATCGTCGCGGCCAGCGCCGCGGGAATGCGCCCGCTGCTGCGCGCGCTGCGCGCCGGCGAGGCGGTCGGCATGCTGCCCGACCAGGCGCCTTCGGCCGGCGAGGGCGTCTGGGCGCCGTTCTTCGGCCGTCCCGCCTACACCATGACGCTGCCGGCGCGGCTGGCGCAGCTCACCGGCGCGCGCATCGTGCTCGCCTTCGCCGAGCGGCTGCCGCGCGGCGCCGGCTACCACCTGCACCTGCGCGCGCTCGACGAGACGCTGCCCGACGATCCGGCGGAGGCGACCGCGCGCGTCAACCGTGCCATCGAGGACCTGATCCGCATGCAACCGTCGCAATACCTCTGGGGCTACAACCGCTACAAGACCCCGCCGGGAGCACCGCCTCCGCCCCCGGCGGCGGAGGCCGCGCCATGACCCGCGTCGGCCTGGCCCTGCTGTGGCTGCTGCAATGGCTGCCGTATCCGCTGCTGGCGCGGCTGGGCGGCGCGCTGGGCGCCTTGCTGTGGCCTCTGGCCCGGCGGCGCCGGCGCATCGCGCTGCGCAACCTCGAACTGTGCTTTCCCGCATGGAGCGCACAGCGCCGGCGGCAGGTGGCGCGCGCGCACTTCGTCTGCGTCGGCCGCGCGCTGCTCGAGCGCGCGCTGCTGTGGTGGGGCTCGCCGGCGCGGCTGCGCCGGGTGCTGCGCCTGGACGGCGCGGTCGACGAAGCGCTGCACGGCGACGGCGCGGTGCTGCTGCTGGGGCTGCATTTCGAGGGCATGGACGCGGCGTGGACAGCGCTGACGCTGTACGCGCAGCGCCCGCTGTCGGGCATGTACACGCCGCAGAAATCGCCGCGGCTCGACCGCTGGGTGCTCGACGGGCGCAGCCGCTTCAACACCGAGCGCATCGTCTCGCGCCACGAAGGCGCCGGCGGCATGCTGCGCGCGCTGCGCCGCAAGACCCCCTTCTACACCCTGCCCGACATGGATTTCGGCGCGCGCCATTCGCGCTTCGTCGACTTTTTCGGCACCCCCGCGGCAACCCTCGACGTCGTCCCCAGGCTCGCCGCGTCGGCGCACGCGCGGGTGTACCCGGTGGTGGCACGGATGCTGCCGGGCTACCGCGGCTACGCGGTCACCGTGTACCCGGCGTGGACCGACTACCCGACGCTGCGCGACGGCCACCTGGCCGACATCGACGCCGACCTGCTGCGCATCAACCGCTTCATCGAGCAGCGGGTGCACGACATGCCCGAGCAATATCATTGGGTGCACAAGCGTTTCAAGACGCGCCCGCCGGGCGCCGACGCGCTGTATTGACCACCATGCGCGCGACACGACACGAGTTGCGGTTCACCAAAATGCAGGGCGCCGGAAACGACTTCGTCGTCATCGACGCCACCCGGGAGCCGTTCGCGCTCGACGCGGAGCAACTGCGCCGGCTGGCCGACCGGCATTTCGGCGTCGGCGCCGACCAGATCCTGGTCGTCGAGCCGCCGCCGAGCGCCGACGTCGACTTCGGCTACCGCATCTTCAACGCCGACGGCGGCGAGGTCGAGCAGTGCGGCAACGGCGCGCGCTGCTTCGCCGTCTACGTGCGCGACCACGGCCTCACCGGCAAGCGCGCGATCCGCGTCGCCACCCGCGCCGGCATCATCGAGCCGCGGCTGCAGGACGACGGCCGCGTCACCGTCGACATGGGAGCGCCGCGCTTCGCGCCGCAGCAGGTTCCGTTCGACACCGCGGGCCTCGTCGCGCGCGACGAAGGCGGCTTCGCCCGCTGGCCGCTGCACGTCGACGACACCGACGTGCTGCTCAGCGTGCTGTCGATGGGCAACCCGCACGCGGTGCAGCGGGTGGACGACGTCGACGCCGCGCCGGTCGCCCGCCTGGGCCCGTTGCTCGAACACCACCCGCGCTTCCCCGCGCGCGTCAACGCCGGCTTCCTGCAGGTGCTCGACCGCGGCCACGTGCGGCTGCGCGTGTGGGAGCGCGGCGCCGGCGAGACGCTCGCCTGCGGCACCGGCGCCTGCGCCGCGTCGGTCGCCGGAATGCGCCACGGCTGGCTCGACGCAGCAGTCGACGTCGACACCCGCGGCGGGCGGCTGAGCATCGCCTGGGCCGGCGGCGACGCGCCGGTGCTGATGACCGGCCCGGCGACCACGGTGTTCGACGGCAGCATGGTGCTGTGAACACCGCGGTGTTGTGAACCCGAACCGAGACCCGAGATGGAACTGACCGAACGCGACATCGCCGCCTACCTCGGCGACCACCCCGAATTCTTCGAGCGTCACGCCGAACTGCTCGGCAACGTGCAGCTGCTCAGCCCGCACGGCAACCGCGCCGTGTCGCTGCAGGAGCGGCAGATCGAATTGGCCCGCGACAAAATGCGCGTGCTCGAGCACCGCCTCGCCGACCTGATGCGCGTGGCCGCCGGGAACGAGGCGATTTCGGCGCGCCTGCTCGACTGGGTGCGCATGCTGCTCGAGCAGGACGACGTCGCCGAGCTGCCGCGCACCGTGGTGCGCGAAATCGAAAGCCAGTTCCAGCTGCCGCACGCCGCGCTTCGGCTGTGGAACGTCGCGCCGGCGTACGCCGCGCAGGACTACGCGGCCGACGTCGGCGCCGACGTCCCGGTGCTGGCCAGCAGCCTGGCGCAGCCGTACTGCGGCGCCAACGCCGGCTTCGAGGCCGCGCGCTGGCTGGCCGCGCAACCGGCGTCGCTGGCGCTGGTGGCGCTGCGCGCCAGTGACGAGACA
>JAJZHS010000282.1 GCA_021798395.1 Pseudomonadota bacterium | reverse complement strand
CTGCTGCTGCCCGGCGCCCTGCTGCTCGGCCTGCCGCTGCGCGGCTGGCCCGGCTGGCCGGCCGCGGCCGCGGCGCTGGTCGTCGCCGTAGCCGCCGCGGCCAGCTACCAGATCCAGGGCACGAAACGCTGCGTGCGCGAGCGGTAGGCCGCGTAGTCGGGCCAGCGCTGCAGCAGCAGCCGTTCCTCGAGCGCGGACTTGCCGCGCAGCACCAGCACCAGCAGAAGCCAGCCGAGCACCCGCGGCAGGTCGGGCGCGGCGGCCGGAAGCGCCGCGCAGCCCAGCAGCAGCGCGCTGTACATCGGATGGCGCACGCGCGCGTACGGCCCGCCGGTGACCAGGCGGGCGCCGTCCTTCGGCTCAGGGCGCACGTTGAAGTTGCCGGGGCGGTTGTACGCGAACACCCAGCCGGCCAGCGCCAGCGCGGCGGCGGCCAGGGCCCACGCCGCAATGCCCGGACGCCAGTGCGCAGGCCACAGCAGCATCGCGGCGATGATGCCGAACTGGGCCGCGACCCAGGCGCGGGACGCGGCCGCGGTGCGGCGCAGCAAAGGGGCAGGCATCGGCGTGGCGCCGGCGACACGTCGACGGCTTGGTGTCAGGGTTTGCTCGTATCATAGAGCCTTGGTGACTCGATGCGGCAGCACGACGGGGTTTCTTGACGATGATCGACAAGGCGGACGCGCAGGGATGGCTCAAATCCGGCGAGGTGCTGATCCTCGGCCGCACCCATGAAGGGCGCGCGTTCCGTCCGAGCGACTGGGCCGAGCGGCTGGCCGGAGTGATGGCGCAGTTCGGCCCCGGCAACGGGCGCCAGGGGCAGGGGCACTTGTGCTACTCGCCGTACTGCATGCCGACTCTGGTCGACGGCGTGCGCGCGGTCGTCGTCAGCCGCGCTTTGGCCGAGGTCGAGCCGAAGGCGTGGAACTTCGTGCTCGGTTTCGCGCGCGACAACAACCTCGAGACCGTCGAGGCCTGCATTCTCGAGGTCGACAGCCCGGTTTCGCCGCAGCCGTTGCGTCTGCTGGCTTGAACCGGGCGTCTTGAATCAGGCGCTGCGGCGCCGCGCCCCGCGCTCAGGCTCCGGCCTGCCACGACGCCGCGCCGAGCAGCACCAGCACCAGCAACCAGCCCGACCACTGCGGGGCCACGCGCGCCAGCGCCAGCGCCAGCGCCACGGCCAGCGCGACCGACGCGACGTTGCGCGCGTCTCCGAAAACGAGTTGGAACAGCTTTTTCATCGCATCACGCTCCCTGCAGCGCAGGCGCGCGGCGCAGTTGCCATGCCAGCAGGCGTCCAGCGCCGGCGTACAGCGCGAACAGCAGCACCAGCGTGGCGTCGCCCAGCGGCCACGCGCGCGCTTCCGAGACCAGTCCGCCGACGCTCCAGAAACTGCCGAACGCCAGCAGCGCGCAGGCGACGGTGAACTTCATGGTGTTTTCCGGAACCCGCGTCAGCGGCTTGCGCAGCACCGCGCCGAGCGCGACCACGGCGAGCAGCGCGGCCAGCGCGCTGCCGCTGGCCGCCGGCCAGCTCAGCGCATGACCCAGCGCGACGACCAGAAGCCAGACCTCCAGCCCCTCGAGCAGAACGCCCTTGAAGGCGATCGCCCACGCCGCGCGGCGTTCGGCGTGGTCGACCTCGGCGCGGGTTTCGCGGAATTCCTCGGCTTCGTCGTGCAGACGGGTGCGGCCGGCGTAGCGGCGCACCGCCTTGACGTACCAGCGCAGCCCGAACAGCAGCAGGAAGACGCCGATCGCGGCGCGGATGACGTCGATGTCGGCCTGCACCACGGCCAGGCTGGCGCCGGTGGCGGCGATCAGCGCGGCGACCAGCGCCAGCGCGGCCAGTGCGGCCGAACCGGCGCGCGCCCAGCCGATGCTCAGCGCCACGGCGAGCACGATGGTGAAGGCTTCGACCCATTCGACGGTCGAGGCCAGGAAAATGGCGGTCATTCCGCCCCACTGCGTTGCATTCATGTCGCGCTGGTCTCCTTGAGGTAAGAATCGTCGATTTCGGTCGCCGGGTAAAGCAGCATCTGGCCGTGGTCGATGCGCAGCCCCAGCGCGGCGCCCGGATCGGGCGCCTGTTCGGCCGCCAGGCGCAGCGGCACGCCGTGCAGAGTGCAGTGCAGCTCGATGCCGTCGGTCGACTGCACGCAGCCGTGCAGCTGCGCCTGCGCGTCGGCGGCTCCGGCATCGGCCAGACGCAGCGCGCTGCCGCGAAGATACAGCCGCAGCGCGCCGTCGCGAACCCCGGGCGGTGCCGGCAGACGCCCCCACGGCGTGTGCAGCGTGCCGTCGGCAGCGCGTGCCGGCCACGGGCCGCGGGCGTGGACGAAGCGCGCCACGGTTTCGTCGCACGGCGCGCGCAGCAGCGCGGCGGGGGTGTCGATCTGGCGCAGCCGGCCGCGGTCGACGACGCCGACACGGTCGCCCAGCGCCAGCGCCTCGCGCTGGTCGTGGGTGATGTACAGCGCGGCCAGGCCGTGTTCGCGCACCACGCTGCCGATCAGCGCGCGCAATTCCTCGCGCAGCGCGGCGTCGAGGTTCGACAGCGGTTCGTCGCACAGCAGCAGCCGCGGCCGCACCGCCAGTGCGCGCGCCAGCGCGACGCGCTGTTGCTGGCCGCCGGACAGTTCGTGCGGGCGGCGCGCGCCCAGCGCGCCGAGGCCGACGCGCTCGAGCATGCGTTGCGCATCGCCCGCGGCGTCGGCGCGCCGACGCGCGCGAAGCGGCAGCGCGACGTTGTCCAGCGCGCTGAGGTGCGGCCACAGCGCGTAGTCCTGGAACACCATGCCGAGTCCGCGCTGCTGCGCCGGCAGCGCGCGCATTCCGGGTGCGTCGACCAGTTCGCCGCCGAGCGCGACGCGCCCGGAGTCGACCTGCTCGAGTCCGGCGACGATGCGCAGCAGCGTGGTCTTGCCCGAGCCCGATGCGCCGAGCAGGCAGACGACTTCGCCCGGCGCCAGGCGCAGGCTGAAGCCGCGCAGCGCGGCGTGCGCGCCGTAGCGCTTGTGGACGTCGTCAATGTGCAGCAGCGGGGTCATGGTGTGCGTGAACGCGTCGGCAGCGCGCGGCCCAGGCGCGCGAAGGCCACGCGCGCGGCCAGGGCGAAGGCCAGCAGCAGCGCGACGCCGAGCAGTTGCAGCCTGGCTTGCGCGTGCAGCTGGAAACCGGCCGCGGCGTCGAGCAGCGCCACCGCCAGCGGCGGGTGGCCGGCCGGGTACAGCAGCTCGGACGCGGGCAACTCGAAGGCGATGTGCAGCGCGGCGAGCAGCCAGGCGGTGAACAGGGCGCGCGCCAGCAGCGGCAGTTCGATCGCGTGCAGGGTTTGCCAGCGGCTCAGGCCGTGCACCTGCGCGGCCTCGCCCAGGCGCTGGTGCAGTTGCGCCAGAGGGCCTTGCAGGATTTTCGCCGCCAGCGGCAGCGCCAGCGCGACGTAGGCCATCGCCAGCAGGGTGCTGCCGCCGTACAGCGGGGTGATCGGCTGGTTGTACGCCAGCACGTACGCGGCGGCCAGCACCACGCCGGGAAGCGCCATCGCCGCCAGCAGCAGCAGTTCCAGCGCGCGCGCGGCGCCGCCGCGCCGGTTCAGCAGCGCTGCGCTCGGCCACGCCAGCGCAACCGTGGCGCTGGCCGCGAGCACGGCCAGGCGCAGCGAGTAGCCGAACGCCGGCAGCACCTGCGCCAGGCCTGCGTCGCCGCCTGAAACGGGCTGCAGCGCCAGCTGTGCCGCGGCCGCCAGCGGAACGGCAAGGGCCCCGAGCGCGAGCA
>JAJZHS010000281.1 GCA_021798395.1 Pseudomonadota bacterium | reverse complement strand
AGTGGCCGAAGCGGATGACTCCGCTGTCGACGGCGAAGCGGACGAAGTCCTGGGCGAGCTGGTTCGTTTGCGGCATGATCGGGGGGCGCGGCGGGTGGTCTGCGCGGCTATGCTACGGCCTTCGCCCAACCCGCCGCCCGCCGCCGCCCCATGCCCGACGCCGACCTGCCGCTTGCGGCGTTGCTGCGCCACGTCTTCGCCAACCGGCGCATCGCCGCGCTGCTGCTGCTCGGGTTTTCGTCGGGACTGCCGCTGGCGCTCAGCGCCGGCACGCTGCAGGCTTGGTTGACGGTCGAGGGCGCGAGCCTGAAGGTCATCGGCCTGGCCACGCTGATCGGCCAGGCCTATGTGTTCAAGTTCCTGTGGGCTCCGGGGCTCGACCGCGGCGAGGCGTCGTGGCTGGCGCGCCGTCTCGGCCGTCGGCGCGCCTGGCTGCTGCCGCTGCAGGGCCTGCTGGCGCTGTGCCTGGGCGCGATCGCGCTGCTCGGCGTACCCAGTGCGGCTGCTGCGGCGCGTTGGGGCGCGCTGCACGCGCTGGGGCATACGCTGGGCGTCGCGCCGGCCGAGCTGCGGCTGCTGCCGCTGATCGCGCTGGCGGTCGCGCTGGCGTTCGTGTCGGCGTCGCAGGACGTGGTCATCGACGCCTACCGCACCGATCTTCTGCCGGCCGAGGAGCGCGGTGCCGGCGCCGCCGTGCTGGTGCTCGGCTACCGGCTGGCGATGATCGTCTCCGGCGGCCTGGCGCTGTGGCTGGCGTCGACTTCGCTGGGCTGGCGCGGCACCTACGCGCTGATGGCGCTGCTGATGCTGGCGCTGATGCCGGTGACGCTGTGGGCCCCGGCGCCGCCGTCGGGCACCGCGGCGCCGGCCACGCTGGCGCAGGCCGTGATCGAGCCGGCGCGCGAGTTCTTCGCCCGCCGCGGCGCCTGGTGGCTGCTGCTTGCGGTCGTGCTGTACAAGCTCGGCGACGCGTTCGCCGGTGCGCTGTCGACCACGTTCCTGATCCGCGGTGCCGGCTACACCCCGGCGCAGGTCGGCCTGACCTACAAGACCATGGGGCTGGCGGCGACGATCGTCGGCGCGCTGCTCGGCGGCGGGCTGCTGGCACGGCTCGGGCTATGGCGCGCGCTGCTGCTGTTCGGCATCGCGCAGGGACTGTCGAATCTGGCGTACTGGGCGCTGGCGCTGCTGCCGCCCCAACTGGCCTGGATGGCCGGCGCGGTGGGAATCGAGAACTTCACCGCCGGCATGGGGACCGCGGCCTTCGTCGCGTTTCTGTCGGCGCTGTGCGACGCGCGGTTTTCGGCCACCCAGTTCGCGTTGCTGTCGGCGCTGTCGGCGGTCGGCCGGGTGTACGTCGGCCCGCTCACCGGCGAACTGGTCGCCCAATGGGGCTGGGCGCGTTTCTACCTGTTCAGCGTCGCCTCGGCGCTTCCCGGAGTGCTGCTGCTGTGGTGGCTGCGCCCGCTGATCGACGCCCAGGAGCGGCTGCACGCGCCGCGCGTGGACCCCTGAGCGGCAGCCGCCGGGGCGCTTTTATACTGCCGCCGATGACTGTCGAATTCGATTCCGCCCAGGCGCTGGAACTGGTGCGCCGCACGCTGCAGATCGAGGCTGCCGCGGTGCTGGCGCTGGCCGAACGCGTGCGCAGCGCGCCGCTGGCCGACGCGTTGCCGGCGGCGATGCGCCATGTGCTGCGCTGTCGCGGCCGCGTCGTCGTGTCGGGCATGGGCAAGAGCGGGCACGTCGCGCGCAAGCTCGCCGCGACGCTCGCGTCGACCGGAACTCCGGCGTATTTCGTCCACCCCGCCGAAGCCAGCCATGGCGACCTCGGCATGGTCACCGCCGACGACGTGTTCATCGCCTTGTCGAACTCGGGCGAGGCCGAGGAGCTGACCCGCATCGTGCCGCTGCTCAAGCGCCTGGGAACGACGCTGATCGCGATCACCGGGCGGGCCGATTCGACCCTGGCGCGACTGGCCGACGTGACGCTGGACTGCGCGGTCGAGCAGGAGGCATGCCCGCTGAACCTGGCGCCCACGGCCAGCACCACGGCGCAGTTGGCGCTGGGCGATGCGCTCGCCGTGGCGCTGCTCGACGCGCGCGGCTTCGGCCCCGACGACTTCGCGCGGACCCATCCGGGCGGGACGCTCGGCCGCCGGCTGCTGACGCATGTGCGCGACATCATGCGCGTCGGCGACGCGGTGCCGCGGGTGCCGCTGGACGCGCCGTTCGCCACGGCGTTGCTGGAGATGACGCGCAAGGGCCTGGGCATGACCGCGGTGGTCGACGCCGCCGGCGTGCTGCAGGGGGTCATCACCGACGGCGACCTGCGCCGCCTGCTCGAGCGCGGCGCCGACCTGCGCGAGCTCAGCGCCGGCGCCGTGATGCACGCGCGGCCGCGGACCATCGAGGCGCAGGCGCTGGCGGTCGAGGCGGTGGAGTTGATGGAGCAGTACAGGATCACCCAGATCCCGGTGGTCGACGACGCGCAGCGCCTGATCGGTGCGCTGAACCTGCACGATCTGTTCGCCGCGAAGGTGATGTGACATGCGCCCGATGTCCGATCCGACTCCGCGCCAGGGTTTCGACCCCGCCTTGCTGCTGCGCGCGCAGCCGGTGCGCGCGCTGCTGCTCGACGTCGACGGCGTGCTGACCCCGGGCGACCTCGTGGTCGGCGCCGACGGCGAGCAGGTCAAGCGTTTCTGCACCCTCGACGGCCACGGTCTGAAGATGCTGCAGGCCAGCGGAATCGTCGCCGTGGTGCTGTCCGGGCGCGACAGCGCGGCGCTGCGCGCGCGCCTGGACGAGCTCGGGCTGACGCGCCATGCCGTGCTCGGTCGCGCGCGCAAGCTGCCCGGAGCGCAGGACGCGCTCGACGCCCTGGGGCTGGACTGGGGACAGGTGGCGGCGATCGGCGACGACTGGCCCGACCTGCCGCTGCTGGCGCGTGCGCAGCTGGCCGCGTGTCCGCCCGGCGCGCATCCCGAAGTGCGCGCCCGCGTGCACCTGCGCACGCGGGCGGCGGCCGGCGCCGGCGCCGTGCGCGAGCTGTGCGACCTGTTGCTCAGCGCGCAGGGGCGTTACCCGGAACTGCTGGCGCAGGCGCTGGCCGGGGACTGAGCATGCCGCGCACGCCGCCCGCCATGCCGGCGCCGCGCCGCGGCGCCGCGCGGCTCTGGTTGCGGTTGTGGCGCAGCATGTCCACGCTGTTGCCGCTGCTGCTGATGCTGCTGCTGGCCGGGTTCAGCTGGTGGGTCGCGCAACAGGCGCTGCACGCGCTGCGCGGCCGCGAGCCGGCGGCGCCCCCGCAGGAGCCCGATTACTTCCTGCGCGACTTCCAGACGCGCAGCTTCGACGCCGACGGCCGCCCCGGCGCGCTGCTCAGCGGCGCCGCGATGCGCCACATTCCGGGCGACCAGACCGTGCGCATCGAGCAGCCGGTGCTGCACGTGGTCGAGTCCGGCGGCGTGGTGCTCGACGCGCGCGCGCGCGCCGGCATCAGCAACGCCGACGCCAGCAACATCCAGCTGCTGGGCGACGCGGTGGTGCAGCGCCGGGCGCCGGGCGCTCCCGAACTCAGCGTGCGCAGCGACTTCCTGAACGTGTTTCCGAACACGCAGCGGGTGCAATCGAACCGCCCGACCGTCGTCCAGCGCGGCGCGATGCGCCTGGCGGGCGACGCGCTGGATTTCGACGGCATCGCCGGAACGCTGTCGGTGCGTGGCGCGGTCCGCGCCACCGTGCCCGGGCACTGAGCCGTTGCGATGGGCGCGCCCGAGCCGATCGCGGTCGTCACCGGAGCGTCCGG
>JAJZHS010000280.1 GCA_021798395.1 Pseudomonadota bacterium | reverse complement strand
AGCCGCCAGGCGGCGGCCGCGTCGAGCGGCCACGGCATGGCCAGCGGCACCACCGGCACGTCGGCGCGCGCGCGCATGATCAGCAGCGGGTTCCACACGCCGTGGTCGAGTCCGCGCTTCGGATCGAGCCCGACGCGCCAGCCGGCGCCGTGCAGCAGGTCGGCGACGCGGCCGGCCAGCGCCGGATCGCCTGCGACCGGGTAGCGCAAGGTGTCCAGCGCCGGGTCGAAACCGCTGAAATCGTGCAGGGTCGACGGTTGCGCCGACGCGCCGACCAGCGCAGCGCGCGCCATCCAGTGTGGCGACAGCGCAACGATGGCGCGTGCGCCGTCGAGCCGCCTGCCCAGGCGCTGCAGCATCGGGCCGGCGCTGCCCGGCTCCAAAGGCAGCATCGGCGATCCATGGGACACGAACAACGCGGGGGCGCGCGGCATGATGGGACTCCGGGATCCGGCGCGGCCGCGGGCGCGGCCGCCATGTCGCGATTTTAGTTCTTACTAGAACTATTTGCCGAAGCCCCCGCCGCCCGGCGTCTCGATGACGAACACGTCACCCGCGCGCATGGCAACGCTGGCGCTGGCCGCCAGTTCCTCGACGCGACCGTCGGCGCGCTCGACACGGTTGCGTCCGAGCGCTCCGGCGCCGCCGCCGCACAGCCCGAACGCCGGCACGCTGCGGCCGTTGGACACGATCGATGCGGTCATCGGCTGCAGGAACCGCATCCGGCGCACGACGCCGTCGCCGCCGCGGCAGCACCCCGCTCCGCCCGAGCCGCGGCGGATCGAGAAGGCATCCAGCCGAACCGGGTAGCGCCACTCGAGCACTTCGGGGTCGGTCAGCCGCGAGTTGGTCATGTGCGTCTGCACCGCCGCGGTGCCGTCGAAACACGCGCCCGGTGCGCCGTCGGCGCCCAACTCGACGCCGGCGCCAGAGCCTCCGGCGAGGGTCTCGTAATACTGGTGCTCGGCGTTGCCGAACGTGAAATTGTTCATCGTGCACTGGCTGGCCGCCTGCACGCCGAGCGCACCGAAAAGGGCGTTGGTGATGCACATGCTGGTTTCGACGTTGCCGGCGACGACCGCCGCCGGCGGCCGCGGGTCGAGCAGAGAACCCGGCGGCACGACGATCCGCAGCGGCCTCAGGCAGCCGGCGTTGAGCGCGATGTCCTCGTCGATCAGGCACCGGAACACGTAGAGCACGGCGGCCGTCGTGACCGCGCGCGGGGCGTTGAAGTTGTTCGGTTGCTGCGGCGAGCTGCCGCTGAAGTCGATGGTCGCGCAGCGCGCGGCGCGGTCGACGCGGATCGACACCGCGATGCGCGCGCCGTTGTCGAGATCGAGCGCGAACGCGCCGTCGCGCAGCGCGCCGATGACGCGGCGCACCGCGGCCTCGGCGCTGTCCTGCACGTGGCCCATGTAGGCCTGGACCACGTCGAGGCCGTGCTCGTCGAGCATGCGCCGCAGCTCGGTCGCGCCCGCGGCGTTGGCCGCGACCTGCGCGCGCAGGTCGGCCAGGTTCTGCAGCGGGTTGCGCGCGCCGCCGGCGCGCAGCAGCGCCAGCGTGTCGGCTTCGAGCAGGACGCCGCCGCGCACCAGGGGCACGTTGTCGAGCACGACGCCTTCGTCGGCGATGTCGGTCGAGAACGGCGGCATCGAACCCGGCGTGGCGCCGCCGACGTCGGCGTGATGGCCGCGCGAGGCGACGAAAAAGCGCAACGCGCCCGCGACGAACACCGGGGTGACGACGGTGATGTCGGGCAGGTGCGTGCCGCCGTGGTACGGGTCGTTGAGCATGTACACGTCGCCGGGGCGCAGCGCGTTGGCGTGCAGCACGCGGCGCACGCTCTCGCCCATCGATCCGAGGTGCACCGGCATGTGCGGCGCGTTGGCCACCAGCCGGGCGTCGGCGTCGAACAGCGCGCACGAGAAGTCGAGCCGCTCCTTGATGTTGACCGACACCGCGGTGTGGCGCAACTGCGCGCCCATCTGCTCGGCGGTGTTCGTGAACAGGTTGTGGAACACCTCGAGCAGCACCGGGTCGGGCGCGCCGGCGTGCCGCGCGCGCGCCGCCCGGGGCTGCGCGCGCCGCAACTCCAGGTGGCCGTGCGCGGTGACCTCGGCGCGCCAGCCGGACTCGACGACGACGGTGGTGTGGGGCGCGGCGATCACCGCCGGGCCGTCGACCCACTGCCCCGGCACACAATCGCCGCGCCGCACCAGCGCGGCGTCGCGCCAGGCGCCGTCGACGTGCAGCCGCAACGTCGCCGCACGCGGCGCCGGCGGGCGCAGCAGCGGTGCCGCCGCCGCCTGCGCCAGTCCGTCGAGCGGCGCGCCGCCGGCGGCCTCCAGCACCACCGCGGCGCACACCAGCGCGTGCCCCTCGAGCCGGTGCCCGAAACGCGCCGCGTACTGCTGCTCGAACGCGGCGCGCAAACCGGGAACGGCGCCCCATGCGACTTCCAGCGCGCTGTCGCTGCCCGCGTAGCGCAGCTGCACCCGGCGCGCCACGCGCAGCGCGTCGATTCCCGCCGCGTCGATTCCCAGCGCGCCGAGCTCGGCCCGCGCCTGCGCCAGCAGTTCGGCAAACAACGGCTCGATGCGCCCCGGCAAGGCGTCGTCCACCGCGGCCTCCACGCTGTGCACCCGCAACGCGGTCTGCTCGGCCAGCCCCATGCCGTACGCCGACAGCACGCCGGCGTGGGCATGGATGAACACCCGCGCCATGCCCAGCGCATCGGCCACGCGGCAGGCGTGCTGCGCCGCCGCGCCGCCGAAGCACTGCAGGGTGTAGCGGGTGACGTCGTGGCCGCGCGCCACCGAGATGCGCTTGATCGCCCCGGCCATGGCCTGCACCGCGATGTCCAGGCACCCTTCGGCGACGCCCTCGGCGGTCTGCGCGGTCGTGCCGGCCCGAGTGATGCGCCGCGCCAGCGCGGCGAAGCCATCGCGCACCACCGCCGCGTCGAGGGGCTGGTCGGCGCGCGGGCCGAACACGGCCGGAAAATGCTCGGCCTGGATGCGGCCGAGCAGCAGGTTGGCATCGGTGATGGTCAGCGGGCCGCCGCGCCGGTAGCACGCCGGTCCCGGGTCGGCGCCCGCCGACTGCGGCCCGACGCGCAGCCGCGCGCCGTCGAAGTGCACGATCGAACTGCCGCCTGCGGCCACGGTGTGGATCGCCAGCATCGGCGCGCGCACCCGCACGCCGGCGACTTCGGTGTCGAACACCCGCTCGAAATCACCGGCGTAATGCGAGACGTCGGTCGACGTTCCGCCCATGTCGAAACCGATCACCCGCCGCAACCCGGCCTGCTCGGCAGTGCGCGCCATGCCGACGATGCCGCCGGCCGGCCCAGACAGGATGGCGTCCTTGCCGCGGAAGGCGTCGGCCGCGGCCAGGCCGCCGCTGGATTGCATGAACAGCAGGCGAACCCCGGGCAGCTCGGCGGCCACCCGCTCGACGTAGCGCCGCAGGATCGGCGTGAGGTAGCAGTCGACCACCGTGGTGTCGCCTCGCGCGACGAAACGGATCAATGGACTGGTCTGGTGCGAGGTGCTGACGTGTTCGAAGCCGATCGCGCGCGCGATGCGCGCCGCCTCGCGCTCGTGCGCGACATGGCGCCAGCCGTGCATGAACACGATGGCCAGCGCGCGCAGGCCGGAGTCGAACAGCTGCTGCAGCCGCGCGCGCACCGCGTCGGCCGGCAGCGGGCGCACCACCGTGCCGTCGGCGGCGACGCGCTCGTCGACCTCGACGACCTCGCGATACAGGCCTTCGGGCAACTCGATGCGGCGCGCGAACAGCCGCGAGATCGGAA
>JAJZHS010000279.1 GCA_021798395.1 Pseudomonadota bacterium | reverse complement strand
GGACGCTGCGGGCAACGTGCATGGCGAGGTGCTGGACGCGATCGCTGGCACCTACGCCGAGCTCAGCCCCAGCGGCACGGGCGTGCGCGCGTTCGTGCTCGGCAACCTGGGCAACCGCAAGCGCCACGCCGGCGACGGCGCCGCGTACGGCGTCGAGACGTTCGCCACCAAGGGGTTCGTCACCTTCACCGGGCAGGTGCTGGAGGACTGCGCGCTCAGCGGCTGCGACGGCCTGGTCGCGCAGCCGAGCGCCGGGCTGCACCAGCTGCTCGAACGGCGTCTGGGCGCGCCACGCGATGGCGCCCCCGACGCCGAACCCAGTCTCTCGCTCGACCAGGTGCGCGAGTGCCTGGAGGCGATCACACCCCCCGCCGGCTACGACGACTGGCTGCGCCTGATGATGGCCGTGCACTTCGAGACCGGCGGCAGCGACGAGGGCCTGGAACTCGTCGACCAGTGGAGTGAGCGCGGCGTGGGCTACGCCGGGTGCGAGCTGATCGAGTCGAAGTGGGAAGGCTTCGGCCGCACGAACGCCGCCACCGTCACCGGGGGCACGCTGCTCAAGGCCGCGCGCGATGCGGGTGCCACAGTGGGCGCCGTCGCCGACGCCGGCGACTTCGAAGTGATCCCCGGGCCCGCGCGCGGACGCTTCCCCATCCAGTCCCTGGGCGAGTTCGCGGCCGACAACCAGCCGCTGACCTGGCTCATCAAGGGCGTCATCCCGCGGGCCGACACCATCGTGCTGTTCGGCGAGTCGGGCAGCGGCAAGACCTTCCTGATGCTCGACATGGTGGCCGCGATCGCGCGCGGCATCGAGTGGGGCGGCAAGCGCGTGACCCAAGGGCGCGTGCTGTACCTGGTGGCCGAGGGCGTGCGCGGCTTTCGCCAGCGCGTGCGCGCCTACTGCCATCAGGCGGGGGTGCTCGAGCGCGACCTGCCGATCGACGTGATGCACGAGGTCACGCCGAACCTGCTCGACGCCGGCCAGGTCAAGGACCTGTGCAAGGAGCTGGCCGTGCGCCAGCCCTACGACCTGGTCGTGGTCGACACGTTCGCCCAGGTCACGCCCGGGGCCAATGAGAACAGCGGCGAGGATATGGGCGCGGCGCTGGCGCGCTGCCGGGCTATCGGGCGGGCCGCGGGGCAGGCTCCCGTGGTGTTGGTGCACCACAGCGGCAAGGACGCCAGCAAGGGCTCGCGCGGCTGGTCGGGTATCAAGGGCGCGGCCGACGCCGAGCTCGAGGTGACGCGCTTCGACGAGGCTAGAGCGCTGACCGTCACGAAGCAGAAGGACGGCCAGGACGGCGAGCAGATCGGGTTCAAGCTGCACACGGTGGTGCTCGGCGAGGACGAGGACGGAGACGACATCACCAGCTGCGTGGTCGAGCTCGGCCAGGTCGTGCAACGACGCAGCCGGCAGCGCCCAGACAAGCTCGGCAAAAACGAGCGCATCGTGCTTGGGCGGCTGCATGAGTTCGCAGGCTTCGCGCCGGGCGGTCGGGTTTCGCAGGTTGAACTCGTTGCGGCGTCCGTGGCGCAGATGGCGCGTGACCCTTCGAAGCGAGACCAACGCGCAAATCTTGCGCGACAGGCCATCGAGTCCCTGGCACTGAAGCAGCAGCTGACGATGGGCGAAGATCAAAACGGCGGTTTTGTGCGTGTTTGGAACGAGGAGGAATAAGCAATGCGCTGCGCGTTCGGCTGCTATTCCTGCTATTCGCTGCTAGTTCTAGCAATTCCTAGCGCGACTAGCACCCCGCAGGGGCTGCTATTTCTGCTATCCCACACCCCCTTTAGGGGGTGGGTAGCGGAATAGCAGCGGAGCTAGCGGTCTAGCACGAGCCAACCTACCCAAATCCGCAAGAACTGCGCACAACCCTGGCCCTTCCGAATCCGCAAAGTTTGCGCGTATGAACGACCCCGCCGAAATCATCGACGAACTGCAGCGCTTGCGCGACCTGGCCAAGCGGCTGCTCGACCCGCGCGATCTGGGCCGGCGCGCGCCGCGCGAAATCCGCCGCGCAGCGGCTATCGCGCTCCACGGTCGGGAGCGCGCACCCCATCCCAGCAGCAAGGAGCAACCCCGATGAGCGGTACGCAATCCGCAGTACGCACCAAAGTACGCGTTGCGTACTCTGCGAACCTGAACGCGCAAGAACCTGCGCATTTGGCTTGGGTCGTCGACCTCATCCTGCGCTTCGTCGACGCGCATCGGGGCCACTGCCGTCCCGAGTGCGACGCGTCGGGCCTGGGCCGCGCGTACAGGCCGCGCCAACGAGGCGACGAGGCACGCCAGCCGCAGCGTGTGCGCATGGCTGACGCCGACCTGCTGGCCGTGAGCCGCGCATGGGGGAAGCTGCCGCGCACGCCCTGGCCGTGGGGGCAGATCCTGCGCTGCGCGTACCTGCCTGGCCATCCGCGCCCCGACGTGGCGTGCCGCCTCATGCACATCGCGCCCACCAGCTGGGTGCGCGAGCGCGACCAGGCCCTGCTGCTGCTGGCCGAGATCCTGCACCGCGACGCGCCCTGGCTCGTGCCGCCGGAGGCGCAGCAGTGAGCGCGCCGCTCGTCGTAGCTCTGCTGGTGCGCGTGGACCTGCGCACGGGCCTCATCGAGGTGCTCCCCGTGCCGCAGTGCGAGCCTGCGGGCACCGTGCAGGCTCAGCAGATGCTCGAGGCGGCGCTGGCCCTCGTCGAGGCGCGCAACGCGGGCCCCGGCCCCGTGCTGCACTGAGGTGTAGGGTTTGGTACGTCGCCTGCGAACTGGGGCACAATCTCGGCACCTACGCACAGGGCGTAGCGACGACTGGCCGAGATAGGCACCCCTTCGTGCGCCCTGACGCGACAGCAGCCCGCTCCTGAGCGGGCTTTTTTGCGTCCTCGGCCGCCGAACCGAGGACCGCAGCATGGCCAAGCTCAGCACCGAAGCGCGCAAGGCGCTCCCCGCGAAAGACTTCGCGGGACCGGGGCGCTCGTTCCCCGTCGAGAACAAGGACCATGCCCGCGCGGCGCTGCGCGATGCACCGCACGCCGAGCACGCCGGCGACATCACCCCGCGGCAGGAGGCGCGCATCGATTCGCGCGCCCGCAGCGTGCTGGGCGAGGCCACCGGCCATCTGCGCGAGATGCACGGGCGCAAATGACCGAGCAGCGCAACGCTCCCGACTGGGAGCGCATCGAGGCGGACTACCGCGCAGGGCTCATGAGCCTGCGCGAGATAGCGTCCGCCAACCGCATCACCGAGGGCGCCATCCGCAAGCGCGCGAAGCGTGACGGGTGGGAGCGCAACCTGCAGGCCAAGATCCAGGCCAAGGCCGACGCGCTGGTGGCGCGCCGCGCCGTCGTCGCGGAGCACGCGAAGGCTACCGAGCGCGAGATCGTCGAGGCCAACGCCGAGCGCATCGCTCAGGTGCGCGGCGAGCACCGCGCCGACATCACGCGGGCCCGCACCCTGGCGCTGCAGCTGCTCGACGAGCTGGAGGGCCAGGTCGGGCAGGCCGACGCCGCTCCGGAGCTGTGGCGGGCCCTGGTCGACCAGACCAGCATGAAGACCGCCGAGCTGCTCGACAAGGTGCTGAGCGTGCCCTCGCGCGTCGACAGCCTCAAGAAGCTGGCCGACACCCTGCGAACCCTGATCGGGCTGGAGCGCGAGGCCTATGGCCTCGACACCGCGCCGGACGGGGAGGGCACCGTTTTCGGGAGGATCGAGCGTGTCATCGTCCGCGCTCCAGATCCCGACGCCTGAGGTCTTCGCGCCGCTGCTGCGGCCTGCGCGCTACAAGGGCGCGCACGGCGGCCGCGCGTCCGCGAAGTCG
>JAJZHS010000278.1 GCA_021798395.1 Pseudomonadota bacterium | reverse complement strand
TCATCACCGCTATGCGCCGCGGGTCGCGCAGGACTCCCTGCCCGGTCGCGACCCAGATGTCGAGGTCGAAGCCGCCGCCGCGGCCGGCCGCGGCGAGCAGCCTGCGCGCTTCGGCCACGTCGTGGTCCGGCAGCGCGGCGCCGGCGTCGAAGCCCCACATTGCCGGGGGCAGCGCGCCCGAGGCGACCGAGCCTTCGGCGCCGAGCACCGCGTCGACGATCACCCGCCGGTTCACCGCCAGCACCAGCGCGCGGCGCACCCGCGCGTCGCGCAGCGCGCCGCGCTCGGTGTTGAACGCCAGGTAGCCTTCGTTGAGCCCGGGCGCCTGCAGCACGCGCACGTTGGGGTCGGCGCGCATGGCCGGCAGGTCGTCGGGATTGGGGTAGCCGATGATGTCGCATTCGCCGCGGCGCAGCCGCGCCCAGCGCACGGCCGAATCGGGGGTGATCGCGAACACCAGGTGGTCGTACGCCGGCGCGCCGCGCCAGAATCCGCTGAACGCGCCGAAGCGCAGCATCGTGCCGGCGATCTGGCCTTCCAGGCGGAACGGCCCGGTGCCGATCGGCTTGAGGTCGAAGTCCTGCGCGCGGCCGGCGCGCAGCAGCGTCGCTGCGTATTCGGCCGACGCGATCGACGCGAAGTCCATCGCCAGCAGCGCCGGGAAGGGCGCGTACGGGCGGGCCAGTTCGAAGCGCACCGTGTACGGGTCGATCTTGGTCACGGCGCGGATCAGCGTCGGCAGTTCCATGCTCTGCGCATAGCTGTAGGTGCCTCCCGATACCGCGTGGTACGGGTGCCGGGGGTCGAGCATGCGGGCGAAGGTGAAGACCACGTCGTCGGCATCGAATGCGCGCGTCGGCGTGAAGCCGAAATTGCTCTGGAACCGCACGCCCCGGCGCAACTGCAGGGTGTAGCGCAAGCCGTCGGCGCTGACTCGCCATGCCGTGGCCAGCGCGGGCTGCGGCTCGGTGCCGTGCGGGCCGAAGTCGAGCAGCCGGTCGAAGATGGTGCGCGCGCTGGCCTCGAAGCTCGGCGCGTCGGTGCGCAGCGCCGGCTGCAGCCCGGCCGGCGCGACCGCCGCGCAGTAGACGACGGTGCGCCCGGCTGCGCGCGCGGCGGCCAGCGGCAGCAACGCCAGCGCGAGCAGCAGCAGAGCGCCGCACAGTGCGCGCCGGCCGCAGCGCCGCGGCTCTGCGCTGCAGACGGGGGGATTCAGCGGGCGAGGCATCGACGGTCTCCGGCTCATGCGACCCTGTTCTCTGCGGTGCGCGCGGCTCAGTCGATGCGCACGTCGCCGAAGGCGTGCACGTCGATCACCGGGATGACGTATCCGTGCACCCGCGCCGACATCGGCACGACGACTTCGGCGTGCGCCAGCGGCAGCCACGGCAGATCATCGACGAAACGCTGCTGCGCCTGCAGGTAGAACCGGCGGCGCGAGGCCTGGTCGGTCGTTGCCAGGGCGCCAGCGATCAGGTCGTCGTAGGTCCGGCTGCAGTAGTGCGCGGCGTTCTGCGGCGTGTGCACGCCGGCGCAGCTGAGCAGGGTGCCGAGAAAGTTGTCGGGGTCGCCGTTGTCGCCCGACCAGCCCATCAGCGCGGCGTCGTGCTCGCCGCGGCCGACGCGACGCAGGTATTCGCCCCATTCGTAGCTGACGATGCGCGCGCGCACGCCGACGCGGGCCCACTCGGCCTGGATCATTTCGGCCATGCGGCGCGCCGCGGGCAGGTAGGGGCGCGAGTTCGGGAACGCCCACAGCGTCAACGCGAAGCCTTTCGGGTAACCGGCGTCGGCGAGCAGATGGCGCGCGGCGTCGGGGTCGTGCCGCGGCAGCGCCAGCAGCGGGTCGTGCGCCCAGACGGTCGGCGGCAGCGGGCCGCGCGCGGTCACCGCTGCGCCGTGGTAGATCGTGCGCACCAGCGCGTCGCGGTCGATCGCCAGCGCCAGCGCCCGGCGCACGCGTGCGTCGCGAAGCGGGCCGCGCTCAGTGTTGAACGCCAGGTACGCGACGTTCAAGCCCGGCTTGCGCTGCACGCGGATCGCAGGCGCGGATTCGATCGCGCGCAGGTCGGCCGGGTTCGGCTGCGCCATCAGCTGGCATTCGCCGGCGCGCAGCCGCGCCCAGCGCACCGACGCGTCGGGGGTGATCGCGAACACCAACGGGTCGATCGCCGGGCGGCCGCGCCAATGCTGCGCAAAGGCGCGAAAGCGCAACTGCGATCCGGGCTGGTACGCGACCAGCTCGAACGGACCCGTTCCCAGCGGTTTGAGGTCGAAGTCCTGCATGCGCCCCTCGCGCTGCAGCGTGGCGGCGTATTCGGCGGAGACGATCGACGCGAAGTCCATCGTCAGGTCGGCGAGGAAGGTCGCGTTCGGTCGGGTCAGCTCGAAGCGCACCGTGTGCGCGTCGACCCGGGTCACCGAGCGCAACAGACGCGGCAGGGCCATGCGCGCGTAGTAGGGGTAGTTGCCGCCCGATACCGCGTGGTACGGGTGTTGCGCGTCGGCCATGCGCGCGAAGGTGAAGACCACATCGTCGGCATCGAACGCGCGCGTCGGCTGGAAGCCGAAATTGCTTTGGAACTGAACGCCCCGGCGCAGCTGCAGGGTGTAGACCAGGCCGTCGGCGCTGACCTGCCAGGAGGTGGCCAGCGCCGGCGCCAGATCGGCGGTGCCGGGACGGAAATCGAGCAGGCGGTCGTACAGGGTGCGCGAACTGGCGTCGAAGCTGGTGCCGTCGACCTGCAGCGCCGGCTGCAGCCCGACCGGGTCGCCCTCGCTGCAGAACACCAGGGTGCGCGGCGCGGCCGAGGCCGCGCAGGCGACCAGCGCAAAGGCCACGGCAAGCATGGCGCGGGTTGCTGCGCGGGTTGCTGCGCAGGCGGCGGGGTGGGCGCGCATGGTCGGACTCCTGATCGTGCGGCAAGTGGGTTCATCGTGCGCCGGTGCCGACGGCGCCGCAAGGCAAGGCCTTGCACGGCGCGCGCCTATCCAGGGCATGGGCCGCTTCGGGTGCGCTCGGCTGGAACAGGGCATGCGCTGCCGCACGCCGGCTGGAGGCGCGACGCACCGCCACGTCTGGCCGCTCGCTAGACTTCGCCCTTGATCGTGCAATCGTGAGGCCAAGGCAAAGATGACGGACGACCCAATCCCGGATGAAGTCAAGCGGCGAAGGACGTTTGCCATCATTTCGCACCCCGACGCCGGCAAGACCACGCTGACCGAAAAGCTGCTGCTGTTTTCCGGCGCGATCCAGATCGCCGGTTCGGTCAAGGCGCGCAAAGCCAGTCGCCACGCGACCTCGGACTGGATGGAGATCGAGAAGCAGCGCGGCATCTCGGTGGCCTCGTCGGTGATGCAGATGGAATGGCGCGACTGCGTGCTCAACCTGCTCGACACACCGGGGCACCAGGATTTCTCGGAAGACACCTACCGGGTGCTGACCGCGGTCGACTGCGCCTTGATGGTGATCGACGCGGCCAACGGCGTCGAGGCGCAGACCTTGCGGCTGCTCGAGGTGTGCCGCGCGCGCAATACGCCGGTGATCACCTTTGTCAACAAAATGGACCGCGAGGTTCGCGCGCCGCTGGAGTTGATGGACGAGATCGAGCGCCACCTCGGCATGGACGCGATCCCGTTCACCTGGCCGGTCGGCATGGGGCGCGGCTTCGGCGGCGTGCTCGACTTGCGCGCGCAGCGCATGCGCGTGTTCCGCGCCGGCGATGACCGCCTCGACGACGACGCCGGCGACGACATCATCGACGGCCTGGACAACCCGCAGCTGGCGCAGCGCTTCGGCGCCGCGTTCGCCACCG
>JAJZHS010000277.1 GCA_021798395.1 Pseudomonadota bacterium | reverse complement strand
GCGCGCGCACGATGCGCCAGCCGTCGACATCCGGCAGCATCACGTCGAGGATGATCAGGTCGTGCTCGGCCGTCATTGCCAGGTGGTGCCCGTCGAGGCCGTCGCGCGCCCAGTCAACAACAAAGCCGGCCTCGGTCAGACCCTGACGCAGGTATTCACCGGTCTTCACCTCGTCCTCGACGACGAGCAGCTTCACGCTCAGCGCTCGAGGTCGGCGCGACGCCGCTTGTACTCGTCGGCGTCGATCTCGCCGCGCGCGTAGCGCTCGTCGAGGATGTCGCGTGCACCGTGCCCGAGCATGCGGCGTTCGCGGCGGTCGTCGCCGAACTGGCGTAGCACGCCGAACAGCAGCACGATGATGACGACCAGCAGCAGCAGCATGAACATCCAGCCACCTCCCATCCCGTAGCCATACCCAGCAGGCCAACCGAACCCCATCATCTCGACTCTCCCAACGACGATTCGCGACCATCGTGGTAACACTCTAGCGCAGACGGTCTGACCCCGAACTGACCGCTAGATGACAATTCCGTCATGCGCCGGGCAGAGCGTGGCCGCGGGCAGCGAACTGATGCGCATCGGCGACGCGTCGCGGCTGTGGGTCGACGTGCCGGTCCATCCCGCCCCGGCGCGAACGATGCGCGGCGACGCAAGCCGCGGCCGGATCGCCGGGTCAGGGCTGGATCTGCGCGTAACCCTCCTGGTGCAACTGGATCAGCCTGGCCACCGCGCCGCCGTTGACCAGCACGCCGGGCAGCAGGTCGGAGTTGCCCCAGTGATGCGCCATCATCGACACCCGGCACTCCTCGATCTGGACGCCCTGCGCACGCAGATGGGCAATCAGCCCGGCGTAGGGATTTCCGGTGCTGACGTGACGCGCAGCGTCGTAGGCGCGGTCGTCGAGCACCATGTACGCGCCGTCGCCGTGGAACACGCCGATGATCTTGCCGCGGATCGACTGCTTCTTGTAGCGCTGCGCGAGCAGGTCCATGTAATGCATGCCCACCGGCAGGTCGCCGGCGAACGCGCGGTGATCCATGTTGAACACGACGTCGGCGTGCTTGAGCCGCACCGGAATGTCGACGTGGATCGCGGGCCCGGCCGGCGGCGCGGCGAGCGCGCTGCCGCAGCCGACGAGCGCTGCGGCGCCGAGGATGTTGACGAAGAACTGGCGAATCGATGGGGTCATGGCGGTCGCTTGCTGGAGGGGGAAGGATGGGCCCGGAACCGCCCGGCCCGGCGGCTTGCTCAGAACGCGATCACCGCGTAGACGCTGAGTTCATTGCCGGTGGCGGCGGCGGCGCTGCTGGCCAGGTTGCGCGCCGGGCTGCCCGGCGCGCCGATCGCACCGGGGTTGGGAATCCCGATGCGGCGCACGAAGTAGTCGACCGCGACGCGCGTCAGCGGAGTGAAGTGGTACTGGGCGCCGAAACCGAGATTGCTGAACGTGCGCTCGGCCGCGGCCAGGTTGGGCAGGCGGTCGTAGGCGTCGTAGCGCGCGTCGAGCTCGACGCGCCGGGTGACGAACACGCCCGCCGAGACGTCGTAGCCGCGCGCCTGGTTGCTGCTCGCGGCGTACACCGTCGAGTCCTGCTGCGCCGGCAGCAGCCCTGGCGCGGGCTGGAACGGCGGCGGCGCGACGATGGTGCCGCGCCCTTCCATGTACTCGATCTTCAGCGACGTCGCCCCCGGCTGCATGAAGCCGCGGCGCAGCGCCACGCCGGCGCCGTCGCGCTGCAGCGAACTGGACGCGCCGTTGATCGTCGGCCTGGCCTGCTGGCGCCAGACGAAGGCGGTGAGGTCGTTGCGGTAGGGGCCCTTGCCGCCGCCGAGCAGCCACGACGCCTGCAGCCGTGCGGCGGCGACCGGCCCGTTTCCGGTGTCGGCGGCGAATGCCTTGCCGTACGCGCCGAGCATCACGGCGTAGCTCAGTTCGAGGTTCGGCCGCGGCGCGTACCAGTTGGTGGCCTCGACCCCGGGGTAATGGAAGCCGTTGTTGCTCGACATGGCCGCCGCGGGAACAAGATAGCCGCCGCCGGCCTGCGCGTAGTGCTGGCTGCGCGCGTAGAAGCTCGGCTGCATCAGCTGGCCGATGACCGTGGGCAGCTGGGCGAAGAACGCGTAGCCCATGTACCCCGACATCGCGTCTTCCGGGCCCGGCGCGCGGATCAACCCGGCCTCGAGGCGAACCCCGGGAATGACGTGGCTCAGCATCACGTTGCCGTCGTACAGCCTGGGCGCGTAGCCGGTGCCGCCGCGGGTGAAGGCGTTGTCGCCGAATTCCCCGGAAAGAAAGTAGTCGACGTGACGGTCGAGCCTGCCGCGCACCGACAGCCTGGCGCGCTGCACCGCCAGCGCCTGCGCGCCGGCGAACTCGGGGCCGACCAGATTGGACGTCGGCACGTGGTGGTTGGCCGCCGCGGCGCCGTCGATGCGGGTGTACGCGGGCTCGACCCATGCGGACACGTGCGCCTTGCCCCACGCCGGATTCGAGACCCCCTGCAGTTCGAACCAGTTTGCCGCGTGCGCGCCCGGTCCCGCCAACACCGCGGACAGCAATGCCGCGCCTGCGCCGCAGCGCGCCCACGACGGGCACTGCGCCGATTTCCCTGAATGGGACATGTCCCCTCCCGTCGCCATCGAAAGCGATCTGCAATGTCTCGACATGAAGATATGTCGCAAGCATGATCATTTGTTTCCCATGCGCGGGTCCAACGCATTTTTTGCGCAACACCGATCGACGCTGCCAATCGACTGTCGATGCGTCGCGCGCGATTCGACCAGGCGGGTACACATCGACTTCGATGTCGTCGGCTGAGAAGGCGTGAACGAAACCACCACGCCCGCTCGACTTCCCCTGGCCGTGCCCCTCGGCGTTGCGCATGCTCGCCGCAGCCGGTGCGACGACTGCGCTTCGCGCCTTGATGGGCGCGCCCCTGGTCAACCGCTCGGCCGCGGTCGAGAGTCATGCACACCTTCGGACACGAGGGCGGACCGGGTTTGACGCAGGAACGGCGGGCCCCGTAGACTGCTGCGCAGCCGTTCCCGATGGCGATGGAGTTCGCCACAACCGCCCGGCGGCCGCGCTGCCGGTGCTGATGACTCCTGCCCGAAACCGCTGTTCGCGGCAAAGCCGGCGCTTTGGGGGAGTCGATGCACGTTCATGTCGTCGCCCAGCACATCGCGCAAGCACCGCGGCCTCTTTGATGGTGCGCACACGAACTCGACATGACCTTCGTCTACATCGCCTTCTTCGCCGTCCTCGGCGCCTTCGCGCGCTATGGGCAGACCCTCGCCGTGCAGGGATTCCTCGGCCGCGGCTTCCCGTTCGCGACCTTGTCGATCAACGTCCTCGGCTCGTTCCTGATGGGTTTCCTGTTCTTCGAAACCCTCGAGCACATCGACCTTGGTCCTGATTTGCGCACCGGAATCCTCTCGGGCGGGCTCGGCGCTTACACCACGTTCTCCACCTTTTCGCTCGAAACGCTGAACCTGATCGAGAACGCGGAGTGGCTCAAGGCGTCGCTGTACGTGGCCGCGTCGGTCGTGCTGTCGATCGCCGCGGCGATCCTCGGCGCCTATCTGTCACGCAATTTCGGAGTGCAGCGATGAAATCCGTCACCATGGCTCGCGTCTACATCAAGGAAGGCGACAAGGTGCAGGGCCACAACCTGATGCAGGAAATCTTCCGCCTGCTTCACAGCGAACAGAAAGTCCACGGCGTCACCGTGTTCCGCGGAATCGCCGGGTTCGGCAGCCACGGCGAGGTCCGCGCCGACGACCTTCTGCGCCTCACCGTCCACCTGCCGCTGGTCAT
>JAJZHS010000022.1 GCA_021798395.1 Pseudomonadota bacterium | reverse complement strand
CGCGGGCCACAGGACCTCCGGCGCGCTGTTCGACCTCAAGCACGACCCGGGCGGCATGGTCGACGTCGAGTTCGCGGTGCAGGCGCTGGTGCTCGGCCACGCGTGGGCGCACCCGCAACTGACCGACAACGTCGGCAACATCGCGCTGTTGCAGCGCGCCGAGGCGCTCGGCCTGCTGCCCGAGGGAGTCGGCGCCGCGGCCGCGCAGGCGTATCGCGAACTGCGCCGCCTGCAGCATCTGGCCAGGCTCGACGAGGCGCACGACGCCGCGCGCGTGGCACCGGAGCGGGTCGAAGTCCAGCGCGCCGCAGTGCGCGCGCTCGGCGCCGCGGTTTTCGGCGCCGAACGCATTACGATGCGGGGATGAACAGCCTGGAGCAATTGCGCGCGAGCAGCGCGATCGTGGCCGATACCGCAGAATTCCTGCAGCTGCCGAGATTGCGGCCGCAGGACGCGACGACCAATCCGAGTCTTGTGCTGCGCGCGTTGCGCCAGCCCGATTACGCCTCCCTGCGCGACGATGCCGCGGTGCGCGCGGCGGCACGCCACGACCTCGACGAGGCGGCCGATCGGCTGCTGGTGCGCTTCGGCTGCGAAATCCTGGCGCGCATTCCGGGCCGGGTGTCGACCGAAGTCGACGCGCGGCTGTCGCACGACATCGACGGTTCGCTGCGCCGGGCGCGGCGCCTGATCGCGCTGTACGAGGCGGCCGGAGTCGCGCGCACGCGCGTCCTCATCAAGCTGGCGTCGACCTGGGAAGGCATCGCGTGCGCGCGGCGGCTGAAGGACGACGGCATCGCGTGCAACATGACGCTGCTGTTCTCGTTCGCGCAGGCCCGCGCCTGCGCGGCCGCCGGGGTGCAGCTGATTTCGCCGTTCGTCGGCCGCATCACCGACTGGGCGCGCCAGCAGGCCGGGGCCGGCTGGGACGCGCAGGCGATGCGCGGCGAACACGACCCGGGGGTGCGCGCGCTGCAGCGCATCTGGCGTTTCTACAAGGCGCGCGGGATCGCCACCGAGGTCATGGGGGCGAGCTTCCGCGACACCGCGCAGCTGGCGGCCCTGGCAGGGTGCGATCTGCTGACGGTGTCGCCGGCGCTGCTCGACGCGCTGACCGCCGACAGCGCGCCGATGCCGCGTCGCCTCGACCCGAGCCGACCCGGCGAAGCCGAGGATGACGCCGCGCTGGCGATCGACGCGGCGCAGTTCAGCGCGTCGCTGGCCGCCGACGCGATGGCCCGGACCAAGCTCGACGAGGGCATCGCCGCGTTCAGCGCCGACGGCGCCGCGCTGCTCGAACTCCTGCGCGGCTGAGCCGTCGGCCGATGCCGCGGTTGTACGTTTGCGTCGCGCTGCACGCCGGAACGCTCGACCTTCCCGCGGCGGCGAGGCGCCACCTGCAGGTATTGCGCTTGCGCCCAGGCGACGCCGTGGATCTGTTCGACGGCGGCGGCGGCGCCTGGCAGGCGCGGGTGCTCGACGATGCGCGCGTCGAAGTGCTCGGGCACGATGCGGTCGAGCGCGAACTCGACCTGCGCGTCACGCTGGCGCTGGCGATGCCGGCCAACGAGCGGATGGACTGGCTGGTCGAGAAGGCCACCGAACTCGGCGTCGCGCAGCTGCAGCCGCTGCAGTCCGCGCGCAGCGTGCTGCGCCTGCACGGCGAGCGCGCGCAGCGGCGCCGCGCGCACTGGCAGGCGATCGCCGAGGCGGCGTGCACGCAGTGCGGACGCAACCGGTTGCCGCAGGTCTTGCCGGTGCGCGCGTTCGACGACTGGCTCGCCGCCCTGCCCGCGCACCGGCCGGAACAGGCGCGCTGCCTGCTGGCGGCGCCTGCGCAAGGCCGTGCGCCGGCCTACGCGGCGTGGAGCGCGGGCCTGGGCGCGGTGGCCGAGGTGCTCGCGCTCAGCGGCCCGGAAGGCGGGCTCGACGCCGACGAGATCGCGCGCGCGCAAAGCTCCGGCTTCGCCCCCGTCAGTCTCGGTCCGCGCGTGCTGCGCGCGGAGACCGCGCCTCTGGCGCTGCTGGCGGCGCTGGCGGTGCGCTGAGCGCCTGCGGCAGCGGTTGCAGGGCGCCGAATTCGCGTGCCATGAAGGCTTCGCCGTTCTCGAGCACGAAATAGCGGAACGCTTCGGCCGAAGGCGACAGCGTCTTGCTCGACAGATGCACGACCTGCCAGCTGCGCACCAGCGGCAGGCCCTCGACGTCGGGAATGCCGATCAGGCCGTGGCGCAGCTCCATGCCGACGGTGTGCAGCGACAGGAAGCCGATTCCCATGCCGGCCATCACGGTCTGCTTGATGGTTTCGTTGCTCGGCAGTTCCATGTCGATGCGCGGCTGCACATGGTGCTCGCGCAGGTAGTCCTCCATCGCGCGGCGCGTGCCCGACCCGCTCTCGCGGATGATGAGCGGATGCTGCGCCAGCGCGCGCGCCGGTACCTGCTCGCTGCGCAGCAGCGGATGGTCGACGGCGCAGACGATCCCCAGCGGGTGCGCGGCGAACGGCTCGGCGCGGGTCGCGAGATCGCGCGGCGGCCGCCCCATGATCGCCAGATCGAGCTCCTTGCCCTGCAACTGCGCGACCAGCTGCTCGCGGTTGCCGATGGTCAGTCGCACTTCGATGTGCGGGTGCTCCTGGCGGAAATTGGTGAGCAGGCGCGGGACGAAATACTTGGCCGTGCTGACCAGCCCCAGCGTCAGCCGTCCCGATTCGAGGCCGCGAAAGCGCGCCAGGGCGTCCTCGGCGTCGCGCAGCGTGGCCAGCACCCGGCGCGCGTAGACCACGAAGTATTCGCCGGTGACGGTCAGGCTGACGGCCTTGCCGTGGCGCTCGAACAGCGGCAGGCCGACCTGCTGCTCGAGTTCGCGAATCTGCATCGACACCGCGGGCGGAGTCAGGTGGAGTTCGGCAGCGGCCTTGCCGAAGTTCAGCAGCCGCGCGGCCGAGGCGAACACGCGTAATTGGCGCAAAGTGATGTTCTTCACGATTTCTGAAGTCTATGCGAAGAAATCGTGAATTTACCTTAATTCGCCCATGGCTTATATTGGGCTCGTCGCGGCGCCTGCAGGTGCCGCTTCGGGTTGTGAACGGGCTCGGAGGGCAACCGACGAGCTTTCCCGCAGTCGCGTCGTCTGTGTCCATGCGCGTCTCCGTGCTTTCCGGGCTGCGGGCTTTTTCAAGCGTCCACGCGTCGCGAGGGTGCTTGCAAAAGCGTGCAGCGGCGCGTGCCCAGGCGCGCGCCGCTGCCGCGTCATCTCCCATCCCGCTACGGAGGCCGACCATGCTGCTGGGCCGCACCACACTGTCCAAATTCCTCATCGAGCAATTGCGCGGTACCGAGGACCAGGCCGACCTGGCCGCACTGCTGGTCGACGTCACCGCGGCGGTCAAGACCATCGCGTCGATGACGGCCAAGGGCGCGCTGGGCGGCTATCTGGGCTCGCTGGACAGCGAGAACGTGCAGGGCGAAACGCAGAAGAAGCTCGACGTGCTGTCGAACGACGCGGTGATCCAGTCCTGCGAGTGGGGCGGACTGGTGGCCGGCATGGCCTCCGAGGAACTCGACGAGCCGTACCGACTGCCGCGCGCGTTCGAGCGCGGCGCCTACCTGCTGGTGTTCGATCCGCTCGACGGCTCGTCGAACATCGACGTCAACGTCTCGGTCGGAACGATTTTCTCGGTGTTGCGCTTCGGCCGTGTCGGCGAGCCGACGACGGCCGACTTCCTGCGCCCCGGCGCCGAGCAGGTGGCGGCCGGCTATGCGATCTACGGCCCTTCGACCATGATGGTGCTGACCGTCGGCAAGGGAACGCACGGGTTCACGCTGGACCGCGAGATCGGCAACTTCATTCTGACCCACCCCGACCTGAAGATTCCCGAGGACACCAGCGAATTCGCCATCAACGCCAGCAACGAGCGTTTCTGGGAGCCGCCGGTGCAGCGCTACGTCGCCGAGTGCAAGGCGGGGCGCACCGGCGATCGCGGGCGCGATTTCAACATGCGCTGGATCGCGTCGATGGTCGCTGACGTGCACCGCATCCTGATGCGCGGGGGCGTGTTCATGTACCCGAAGGACACCAAGGAGCCCGCCAAGCCCGGCCGTCTGCGCCTGCTCTACGAGGCCAATCCGATTGCCTTCGTCATCGAGCAGGCCGGCGGCGTCGCGTCGACCGGGCGCGCGCGCATCCTCGCGCTGCAGCCGGAGGCGCTGCACCAGCGCGTTCCGGTCATGCTCGGCGCGCGCAACGAAATCGAGCGCCTGGAACGCTACCACCGCGCGTACGACAGCGGGACCGACAAGCCGTTCGCGTCGCCGCTGTTCAGGGATCGCTCGCTGTACAGCGCCGAAGGCCGCGCCTGACGGCGCCGCGCCGCGCCCGGAACCCGACCGCGCCCAGGCGCGGCGGTCCCGCTTTTTCCATCATCTGCTCAGGGTCCAAGCCATGTCAGCCAAGCATCCGATCATCGCCATCACCGGATCGTCGGGAGCGGGCACCACCACGGTGATGCGCAGCTTCCAGCACATTTTCCGGCGCGAGAAAGTCCGCGCCCAGATCGTCGAGGGCGATTCGTTCCACAAGTACAACCGGGCCGAAATGCGCGAGGAAATGCGCAAGCAGGAAGCTGCGGGCAACCTCCACTTCAGCCATTTCGGCCCCGACGCGAACCTGCTCGGGGAACTCGAGGGCCTGTTCCGCAGCTACGGCGCCAGCGGCAGCGGCAAGGTGCGCAAGTACGTGCACGACGCGTCCGAGGCCGTCGAGTTCGGCGTCGAGCCGGGCAACTTCACCGAATGGAAGGACATCGAGTCCGGGTCGGACGTGATGTTCTATGAAGGGCTGCACGGCGGCTACGCCGACGCGCGCGTCAACGTGGCCGCGCAGGTCGACCTGCTCGTCGGCGTGGTGCCGATCATCAACCTGGAGTGGATCCAGAAGCTGCACCGCGACCAGGTGCAACGTGGCTATTCGCAGGAAGCCGTCATGGACACGATCCTGCGCCGCATGCCCGACTACGTGCACCACATCACTCCGCAGTTCTCGCGCACGCACGTCAACTTCCAGCGCGTGCCGACGGTGGATACGTCGAACCCGTTCATCGCCAAGGATATCCCGTCGCTCGACGAGAGCATGGTGGTGATCCGTTTCGCCGATCCGCACGGGATCGACTTCCCCTACCTGCTGTCGATGCTGCACGATTCGTGGATGACGCGAGCCAACAGCCTGGTCGTCCCCGGCGGCAAGATGGGGCTGGCGATGCAGCTGATCTTCACGCCGATGATCTTGCGCTTGATCGACCAGAAGCGCCGCGCGACCTGATTGCGCCGCGAAAGGTCTACATTTCGGGGTTTGCCCTCCGCTGCATCCGCCATGAGATTCGTAGTATGACTAAACATAACGAATTGTTTCCAGTGATCGACCCGCAGCAACGACGTCGCCTGGCCAACGCGATCCGGTTCCTGGCCATCGACGGCGTCGAGGCCGCCAAATCGGGCCATCCGGGTGCGCCGATGGGCATGGCCGACATCGCCGAGGTGCTGTGGCGCACCCACCTGCGGCACGACCCCGCACACCCGCAGTGGGCCGACCGCGACCGTTTCGTGCTGTCCAACGGGCACGGCTCGATGCTGCTGTACGCGCTGCTGCACCTGAGCGGCTACGACTTGCCGCTCGACGAACTCAAGCGTTTCCGTCAGCTGCACAGCAAGACCCCTGGGCACCCGGAAGTCGGCTACACGCCGGGCGTGGAAACCACCACGGGGCCGCTGGGCCAGGGCCTGGCCAATGCGGTGGGCATGGCGCTGGCCGAGCAGCAGCTGGCGCGCGCCTTCAACCGGCCCGGCCACGTCATCGTCGACCACCACACCTACGTGTTCCTCGGTGACGGCTGCCTGATGGAAGGCGTCAGCCACGAAGTCTGCTCGCTGGCCGGAACCCTGGGGCTGAACAAGCTGATCGCCTATTACGACGACAACGGCATTTCGATCGACGGCCACGTCGAGCACTGGTTCACCGACAACACCGCGCTGCGCTTCCAGGCCTATGGCTGGAACGTGATCGGCCCGATCGACGGCCACGACGCGCTGGCCGTCGAGCGGGCCACGGCGCAGGCGCGAACCAGCTCCGACAAGCCCACGCTGATCATCTGCCAGACGACGATCGGCTGGGGCTCGCCGCACAAGGCGGGCACCCACGACGTGCACGGCGCGGCGCTCGGCACGGCCGAGGTCGACGCCACGCGTCGCGCGCTGGACTGGCCGTACGCAGCGTTCGAGATCCCCCAGGACGTCTACGAGGCGTGGAACGCGCGCGCGCGCGGAGCGCGGCTCGAGGCCGACTGGCAGGCTCGCTTCGGCGCGTACGCCGCGGCCTACCCCGAACTGGCTGCAGAGTTCACGCGTCGCATGGCCGGCGAACTGCCGGCCGACTGGGCGCGGGTCGTCGCCGCGCTGCTGGCCAGGGCGCGCGGCGTCGACGCCGCGACCGCCACGCGCAAGAGTTCGCAGATCGCGCTCGAGACGCTGGTGCCGGCGCTGCCCGAGCTGTTCGGCGGCTCGGCCGACCTGACCGGTTCGAACCTGACCGCGGTGAAGGCGTCGCGGCCATGGGCCGACGCCGCGGCCGAAGACTCCTGCAATTACCTGTCGTACGGCGTGCGCGAGTTCGGCATGGCCGCGATGATGAACGGCATGGCGCTGCACGGCGGTTTCGCGCCCTACGGCGGGACGTTCCTGATGTTCTCGGACTACGCGCGCAGCGCGGTGCGCATGAGCGCGCTGATGAAGCTGCGCGTGGTCCACGTGTTCTCGCACGACTCGATCGGCCTGGGCGAGGATGGGCCGACGCACCAGCCCGTGGAGCACGCGCCGAGTCTGCGGCTGGTGCCGAATCTCGATGTCTGGCGCCCGGCCGACGTGTTCGAGACCGCGGTCGCGTGGCAATGCGCGCTCGAGCGCAGCGGCGGCCCAAGCGCGCTGCTGCTGTCGCGGCAGAATCTGGTGTCGAGCGCGCACGCCGACTGCGACGCGGCGCGGGTCGCGCGCGGCGGCTACGTGCTGGCCGACGCGGAGCGGCCCCGCGTGGTGCTGATCGCCACCGGCTCGGAAGTCGAGCTGGCGCTGGCCGCCAAGCAGCAGCTCGACGCCGCCGATGTTGCGGCGCGCGTGGTTTCGATGCCGTGTACCGAAGCGTTCGACCGCCAGGACGACGCCTACCGCGACAGCGTGCTGCCGCCGGGAGTGCCGCGGGTGGCGATCGAGGCCGCGCACCCGGATCTGTGGCGCAAGTACGTCGGATTGTCGGGCGGCGTGGTCGGCATCTCCAGTTTCGGCGAGTCGGCTCCGGCCGGGGCGCTGTACAAGCATTTCGGCATCACCGCCGAACACGCCGTCGAGGTCGCGCGCGGCGTGGTCAGGCGGCAGGCGTCGCGCATCGACGTCGACTCGGACAGCGGCGCGCGCCCGGTCGGCTGATGGAACGCGTCGACTGCATCCTGTTCGACCTCGACGGAACTCTGGTCGAGTCCGCGCCCGAGATCGCCGACGCCGTCAACGACCTGCTCGTTGCGCAGGGCCTGGCCGCGGTCAGCGAACAGCTGGTGGCGGACTGGATCGGCCACGGCACCGGCGAGCTGATGGCGCAGGCGTGGGCGCACGCGACCGGGGTCGCGCGCGCGCAGTTGCCCGCCGACGCGCTGCAGCGCCTGATGCCGTTTTTCGCCGAGTTCTACGCCCGCCGCTGCGGCACCCGCAGCCGGCTGTACCCGACGGTGCGCGAAACCCTGCTGGCGCTGCGCGCCCGCGGCGTGCGCAGCGCGGTGGTGACCAACAAGGAGCAGCGCTACACCGCGCAGCTGCTTTTGGCGCACCAGATCCGGCACTATTTCGACCTCGTCGTCAGCGGCGACAGCCTGGCGGAGAAAAAGCCCGACCCTTTGCCGGTACGCTATTGCCTGGACGCGCTGCAGGTGGCGCCGTCGCGCGCGCTTTTCGTCGGGGATTCGGAAATCGACGTGGCGACCGCGCGCGCCGCCGGACTGCGCGTCTGGGCCGTGCCGTATGGCTACAACATGGGGCGCCCGATCGTCGAGGCCGGGCCCGACCGCGTGATCGCCACGCTGGCCGAGCTGCTGGCGCTCGAAAGCCGGCGCCGCGCTGCCTGAGGCACGCACTTTAGGCTGGATTCTTTCACACCATCAAGGAGCTTCAGATGACCACCCGCGTAGCGATCAACGGATTCGGCCGCATCGGCCGCATGGCATTCCGCGCGATCGCCAAGGAGCCCGAGTTCGCCGACGTCGAAGTCGTCGCGATCAACGACCTGCTCGAACCCGACTACCTCGCCTACATGCTGCAGTACGACTCGGTGCACGGACGTTTTCCCGGTCGCATCGAAGTCGCCGACGGCGGCCTGGTGGTCGACGGGCGCCGCATCCGGCTGAGCGCCGAGCGCGACCCGGCGAACCTGAAGTGGGGCGAGGTCGGAGTCGACGTCGTCATCGAATCGACCGGCTTCTTCCTCACCGGAGAGTCGTGCCAGAAGCACCTCGACGCCGGCGCGAAGAAGGTCGTGCAGTCGGCGCCGAGCAAGGACGACACGCCGATGTTCGTCTACGGCGTCAACCACGCCCAGTACGCCGGCCAGGCCATCGTCTCGGCCGCTTCGTGCACGACCAACTGCCTGGCCCCGGTGGCCAAGGTGCTGCACGACAGCTTCGGCGTCAAGCGCGGACTGATGAGCACGGTGCACGCGGCCACGGCGACGCAGAAGACCGTCGACGGACCGTCGGGCAAGGATTGGCGCGGAGGCCGCGGCATCCTGGAGAACATCATCCCGTCGTCGACCGGCGCTGCCAAGGCGGTCGGCAAGGTGATCCCCGAGCTGAACAAGAAGCTCACCGGCATGTCGTTCCGCGTGCCCACGTCGGACGTGTCGGTGGTCGACCTGACCGTCGAACTCGAGCGCGCCGCGAGCATGGACGACATCTGCGCGGCGATGAAGGCGGCTTCCGAAGGCCCGCTCAAGGGTGTGCTCGGCTACACCGACGACAAGGTGGTGTCGACCGACTTCCGCGGCTGCCCGCTGCCGTCGATTTTCGACGCCGAGGCCGGAATCGCGCTGGATCCGACGTTCGTCAAGGTCGTGATTTGGTACGACAACGAGTACGGCTACACCTGCAACATGCTGCGCTTCGTCAAGCACGTGGCCGGCAGCTGAACCCTACGATCGCGAGGCCGACGCGGACGTGGACCCATGTCCGCGCGCCGGGGAGACGACGATGCACATCCTGACTTTCGAACAAATCTGCAAGCGCGGCCTCGCGCAGGACCGGCGGGTGTTCATCCGCGCCGACCTGAACGTGCCGCTGGACGACGCCGGTGCGATCACCGAGGACACCCGCGTGCGTGCCTCGGTGCCGGCGATCCGCATGGCGCTCGACGCCGGCGCCGCGGTGATGGTGACTTCGCACCTCGGGCGCCCGACCGAAGGCCAGTTCCGCCCGCAGGATTCGCTCGCGCCGGTCGCGCGCCGCCTCGGGGAACTGCTCGGGCGCGAGGTGCCGCTGGTGTCGGGCTGGGTCGACGGCGGTTTCGCGCTGCGTCCCGGCGATGTGGTGCTGCTCGAGAATTGCCGCCTGAATAAGGGCGAAAAGAAGTGCGATGATGAGCTTTCGCGCAAAATGGCGAAACTTTGCGACATATTCGTCCATGATGCGTTCGGCACTGCGCACCGTGCCGAGGCCAGCACCTACGGCATCGCGCAATACGCCGAGATCGCCTGCGCCGGCCCGCTGCTGGCGGCCGAGATCGACGCCGTCAACCGCGCGCTGGCCGACCCGAAGCGTCCGCTGCTGGCGATCGTCGCCGGCTCGAAGGTGTCGACCAAGCTGACCATCCTGCAAAGCCTGGCCGACAAGGTCGACGGCCTGATCGTCGGCGGCGGAATCGCCAACACCTTCATGCTGGCGGCCGGGCTTCCGGTGGGCAGGAGCCTGGTCGAGGCCGATCTGGTCGACGACGCGCGTCGCGTCATCACCCTGATGAAGGCGCGCGGGGCCGAAGTGCCGATTCCCGAGGACGTGGTCTGCGCCAAGGCCTTCAGCGCCGATGCCGAAGCGACGGTGAAAGCTGTCGTCGACGTCGCCGCCGACGACATGATCCTGGACATCGGTCCGAAGACCGCGGCGAAACTGGCCGCGCAGCTCAAGGCCGCGGGCACCGTCGTCTGGAACGGCCCGGTCGGGGTGTTCGAGTTCGACGCCTTCGCCCACGGCACCGAGACGCTGGCGCGCGCCATCGCCGAGAGTTCGGCGTTCTCGATCGCAGGCGGCGGCGATACGCTGGCGGCGATCGCCAAGTATGGAATCGCCGACCGCATCGGCTACATCTCGACCGGTGGCGGTGCCTTCCTCGAGGTGCTCGAGGGCAAGACCCTGCCTGCGTTCGAGATCCTGCAAAAGCGATCCAAGGTCGTGATGACCTGAACGCCCAGACAATCCGCTCGCTCAGAAACCTACATCCGGAGTCCGAACATGGCCCTGATCTCCCTGCGTCAACTGCTCGACCACGCCGCCGAACACAGCTACGGCGTTCCAGCGTTCAACGTCAACAACCTCGAACAAATGCGCGCGATCATGGAAGCCGCCGCCGAGACCGATTCGCCGGTCATCGTGCAGGCATCGGCCGGCGCGCGCAAGTACGCCGGAGCGCCGTTCCTGCGGCATCTGATCCTGGCCGCTGTCGAGGAGTTCCCGGACATCCCGGTGTGCATGCACCAGGACCACGGCACCAGCCCGGCGGTGTGCCAGCGCTCGATTCAGCTCGGCTTCTCGTCGGTGATGATGGACGGTTCGCTGGGCACCGACGGCAAGACGCCGACCAGCTACGCATACAACGTCGACGTGACGCGGCGCACGGTCGAGATGGCGCACGCCTGCGGCGTGTCGGTCGAAGGCGAGCTCGGTTGCCTGGGCTCGCTGGAAACCGGAACCGCCGGCGAGGAGGACGGCATCGGCGCCGAAGGCAAGCTCGACCACAGCCAGCTGCTGACCGATCCCGAGGAGGCCGCCGATTTCGTCGCCCAGACCGGAGTCGACGCCCTCGCCATCGCCATCGGCACCAGCCACGGCGCGTACAAGTTCACCCGTCCGCCGACCGGAGACATCCTCGCCATCAGCCGCATCAAGGAAATCCACGCCCGCATTCCGAACACCCACCTGGTGATGCACGGATCGTCGTCGGTGCCCCAGGACTGGTTGAAGATCATCAATGAATACGGAGGCGACATGGGCGAGACCTATGGGGTCCCGGTCGAGGAAATCGTCGAGGGCATCAAGCACGGCGTTCGCAAGGTCAATATCGACACCGATCTGCGCATGGCGTCGACCGGCGCGACGCGCAAGTTCCTCGCCGAGAACCGCAAGGAATTCGACCCGCGCAAGTTCCTCGCCGCGTCGACCAAGGCGATGAAGGGGATTTGCAAAGCGCGCTATGAGGCGTTCGGGACCGCAGGCCGCGCGTCGCGGATCAAGCCATTGAGCCTCGAGGCGATGGCCGCGAGGTACGGCGTCTGAGACGCGCCGCGCCCCGCGTCAGACGAAGGCCTTGAACAGCAGCGGAAACAGGCTTGCGAGCACCAGCAGGTTGCCGCGCTTGAGCCAGGCCAGGTCGCGCGCCTGGCCGTGCAGCGCCAGCACGCAACGCGCGAGCCCTTGCTCGACCGCATCGAGCCGGTGTTCGACCGCGTCGAGCCGGTGTTCGACCGCATCGAGCCGGTGCTCGACGGCGTCGAGCCGGTGTTCGACCGCGTCGAGCCGGTGCTCGACCGCGTCGAGCCGGTGTTCGACCGCATCGAGCCGGTGTTCGACCGCGTCGAGCCGGTGCTCGACCGCGTCGAGCCGGTGCTCGACCGCATCGAGCCGGTGCTCGACCGCGTCGAGCCGGTGTTCGACCGCATCGAGCCGGTGTTCGCCCGCGTCCAACCGGTGTTCGACCGACGCGAACCCTTCGCGCAGGTGGGCGTGGGTGGCCAATTCGCCGACGCAGCCCGACAGCGCGTCGGCCAGCAGCCGCGCAGTGGCATCGGCCTGCGGCGCCGGGGTCCCGGCTACCTTCAGGCCTTCGGCGAACTGCAGGGTGTCGAATGCGGTCGCGGGCATGCGGGGGATTGTGGCACGCCGCGGCGGGCAGCGGGGACAAGGCCCCGAAGCTGGCATGGCAGGGTGAACACACTGCGAATGCCATGGATGTGCGCGCGCTGATCTTCGACGTCGACGGAACGCTGGCCGACACCGAGCGCGACGGCCATCGGGTGGCGTTCAACCGCGCATTCGCCGAGGCCGGGATCGACTGGCACTGGGACGTCGAGCGTTACGGTGAGCTGCTCGCGATCACCGGTGGCAAGGAGCGCATGCTGCAGCATTGGCGCGACGTCGACCGTGCCGCGGCCGACGCGCCCGGAGCCGCCGAGCGCGTCGCCGCGTTGCAGCGCGCGAAGACCGCGCACTACGTCCGCCTGATCGGAACCGGGGCGTTGCACTTGCGTCCCGGAGTCGCGCGGCTGCTGCACCAGGCCCGTGCCGCCGGGCTGCGGCTGGCGATCGCGACCACGACGACGCCGGACAACGTGACCGCGCTGCTGCGCGCCACCCTCGGCGACGATGCGCCGGGCTGGTTTTCCTGCATCGGCGCCGGCGACGTCGTGCCGCGCAAGAAGCCCGACCCCGGAATCTATCGCTGGGTCCTCGACCGCCTGGGCCTGGCCCCAGGCCGCTGCCTGGCGTTCGAGGATTCGGGCAACGGTCTGCGCGCGGCGTGCGGCGCCGGGCTGCGCACCGTGGTCACGCCCTGCGGCTATACGGCCGGCGACGACTTCACCGCGGCATGGGCCTGCCTCGATGGGCTCGGCGAATCCGATGCGCCGGCCAGCGGCCGGGTCGCCGGCGCGGCGTGGCGCGGCGTCGTCGACCTCGACACCCTGCGCGGCTGGGCGCGCGCGTGACGCGCGGCCCGGTCCGCGTCAGTGGCGCGCCAGCAGCACCAATCGGTTACCCTGCGCGCTTCCCGCCGGCGCCACGGCCTGCGCCATGGCCAGCGCGAGGTGACGTACGCTGCCCCAGGGCTCGTGCGGAATGCCCGGCGGGCGCAGGCCCTTGATCGCGCGGTCGCACTCCAGCGCGCGCACCAGCAGACCTTCGATCAAGGCGCGACCGAGCCTGGGCAGCGCTCGCTGCAGCAGCCTTTCCTTCGGCCCCCAGACCCGGTTGGCGCGCGCCAGCGCAGCGAACGGCTCGCCGTCGTCGACGCCGTGTCGCAAGCGCAGCCAGACGCGCAACTCCTCGGCCAGCGTCCAGTGCGCGAGCACCGCCGATACGCCCTCGGCTTCGAGGCCGTCGAGCATGCGCACCAGGCGCGCGACGTCGCCGGCGAGGATCGTCTCGCCCAGGCGGAACACGCTGTAGCGCGCGGCGTCCTGCACCAGTTGCTCGACACGCGCGGCGTCGAGGTCGCCGGGCGCGCACAGCAGCGCCAGTTTTTCCACTTCCTGGTGCGCCGCCAGCAGGTTGCCCTCGGTCCGCGCGGTCAGCAGGTCCAGGCAGGCCTGCCCGGCGTCTCCGAGCGGCAGGCGCAGGCCATGTCGCGCCAGGCGCTGGCGCATCCAGGCGCCCAGCTGCGCCGGCTCGACCGCGTCGACGCGAACCGCCGTACCGGCGGCGGCGAGCCGCGCGAACCAGTCCGACTTGTGCGTCGCCGCGTCGAGCCGCGGCAGGATCAGCACCACGAGCACGGAGTCGGAGGGGCGCTCGGCCAGTTCGAGCAAGGCCTCGGCACCGTCACGCCCGGGCTTGCCCCCCGGGATGCGCAGTTCCACGAGCTTGCGTTCGCCGAACAGGCTGAGCGCGCGGCTGCTGCCCAGCAGTTGGCTCCAGTCGAAGCCGCGCTCGACCTGGTGCGGCTCGCGGCTGCCGAAGCCGGCGGCCGTCGCCGCGGCGCGGATCTGGTCGACCGCCTCGTTGACCAGAAGCAGCTCGTCGCCGCACACCAGGTACGGGCCGCGCAGGCCCGCGCGCAGTGCGTCGCTCAGGTGCTCGGCGCGCAGCACGGCCATCAGGGCGCGCGGCCGCCGACGGCGGCGAGCTGGAACATCATGCGCTCGATCAGATCCTCGCGCATGCCGGCATACAGCAACTGCGCTTCGTTATCCTTGGCCAGCGCCGCCGCGGTGCTGTAGCTCAGCGTGCTGGTTTGCTGCAGCGTGGTCGGCGGGATCAGCTGGGCGCCTGCGGCTCCGGTGAGCTGGTAGCGCACGCGCTCGACGAGCTGGTACTGCGCCACCGTGCCGTCGGCGTTGTAGGCCATCGGCACCTGCTGTTCGTCGACTTCCAGCAGCGTCAGCACGGCCTGCGCGCGCTTCGGGTCGGCGACCACACGCGTCGACGACGTCGCTTCGATGTGTCGGCGCAGCGCATCGCGCAGCGGGCCGCCATCGCCGACCAGTGCCAGGGTCTGGAAGCCGAGCGCGGCAGAGCCGCGCAGGCGGAAACCGCAGCCGGCCGGAAGCAGCACCGCGCCAAGCAGCAGCGCGCGCCGGCTGCAACGTGCGTCAGACCACGACATTGACCAGCCTCCCGGGAACAACCACGACCTTCTTCGGCGCCCGGCCTTCGCCGAAGCGCGCCACGGCTTCGCTGGCGCGCGCCGCGGCCTCGATGGTTTCGCGCGTGGCCTGTGCCGGCACGCGCAGGGCGCCGCGCAGCTTGCCGTTGACCTGCAGCACCAGTTCGATTTCGTCGAGCCGCAGCGCGGCTTCGTCGACCTGCGGCCAGGGCGAATCGAGCAGGCCGCCGAGTTCGGCGTCGAAGCCGAGCTCGGTCCACAGCACGTCGGCGATGTGCGGCGTGACCGGGTAGAGCGCGCGCAGCAGGATGCTCCAGCCCTCGCGTGCGACGCGCAGCGCCCAGTCGTCGGCGCCGAGCTGCTCGAGCCGGTTGAGCAGTTTCATGCAGCCCGAGACCACGGTGTTGTACTGCATGCGCTCGTAGTCGTAGCTGACCTGGCGCAGCAGCAGGTGGACGTCGCGCCGCGCGCGGCGCGCGTCGTCGGGCAGCGCGTCCCACGGCGCCGCCGGCGGCTGCGGCCGGGCG
>JAJZHS010000276.1 GCA_021798395.1 Pseudomonadota bacterium | reverse complement strand
CCTGCCGCGGCGCGACGCGGTCGACGCCGCGCTGGGTGGCGCCTGAGCGTCCGCGTCGGTCCGCGTCGGTCCGCGTCAGTCGGCGCGGTCCTTGTCGCCGCGTCGCGCGGCGATGAACCCGGCGATGCGGCGCGCGGTGTCGGCGCTCGCGAAACACGCCTGCGCGGCTTCGGCCTCGCGGTCGAGCGCGGCATCGAGTTCGGCGGCGCAGGCGACGACGCGCTTGAGCCGGCTGGTGGCGTGCGCCGCGCGCGCGGCGACGCGCCCGGCCAGCGCGAGTGCGGCCTCGTCCAGTTGTGCCCGCGGCACCACGCGGTTGACCAGGCCGAGCGCGTACAGGCGCTGCGCGTCAAGGCGTTCGCCCAGGACGATCAGTTCCATTGCGCGCTGGTGGCCGAGCGCGCGCGGCAGCAGCCAGCTCACGCCGCCGGTGACGAAATGCCCGAGGCCCATTTCGGGGAAGAACGCCACCAGGTCGTCTGCGGCGACGACCAGGTCGCAGTTCAGCATCCACTCCAGGCCTCCGCCGACGGCGTAGCCGTGCACCGCTCCGACGACCAGCTTCGGCCCGAACATCAGATCGCGGGTGATGCGCTGGATGCGCGCGCAGGTCGACGCGATGCTGGCCTCGGTCGCGGCCTGCGCGCCGAACTCCTTCAGATCGTCGCCGGCACAAAACGCACGCCCGGCCCCGGTCAGCACGACGGCTGCGGTGCTCGCGTCGGCGTGCGCCGCGGTCAGCGCGTCGTGCAGGTCGTCGAGCAGGCCGCCGCCGATGGCGTTGAGACGCTCGGGGCGGTCCAGCGTGACGACGCTGACCGCGCCGTGGGTGTGCAGGCGAACACTGGGCGCGCGATCGTTCATGGCGCCGGCGGAATGGGGTCGGCCTCGCGGTCCCAGGCACCGGCGGTGCCGAGTTCGCGCAGGCGGAATTTCTCGACCTTGTCGGTCGGCGTCTTCGGCAGCGCCGGAACGAAGCGCCAGTAGCGCGGGATCATGAACCGCGCCATGCGGCCCTCGCACCAGTCGGCCAGCGCCGCCGGCGACAGCACGGTGTCGGCGCGCAGCACCACGCAGGCCAGCACGTCCTCCTCGGTCAGTTCGCTGGGCACGCCGACGACCGCGGATTCGAGCACGACCGGGTGCTGCGCGAGCACCATCTCGACTTCGGCGGCCGCGATGTTCTCGCCGCGCCGGCGCACGACGTCCTTGCGGCGGCCGACGAAGCTGTACCAGCCGTCGGCGTCGACGCGCAGCAGGTCTCCGGTGTGGAACCACTGATCGCGCATCACCTCGAGCGTCTTCTCGGGCATCGCCCAGTAGCCGTCCATCAGCACCGACGGTTCGGTCCCGCGCACCAGCAGCTCGCCGGCCACGCCCGCGGGCACCGGGAAGCCGTCGTCGTCGACCACCCGCACCTCGAACGGTCCGCGCGGCTTGCCGCAGCTTCCCGCGCGCGCCGGCTCGTGCTGCGGCGTGTACAGCACCACGCCGACTTCGGTGGCTCCGTACAACTCGACCAGCCGGCAGCCGAAGCGGCGCTCGAACTCGGCCGCCCACGGCGGCAGCGGAACGCCCCAGCCCAGGCGCGCACCGTGGTCGCGATCGTGCTGCGACGGCGGCTGCTTCCACAGCATGGTCAGCGTCGCGCCCATGAAATCGAACACCGTGGCGCGCAGCGCGCGCACCTCGTCCCAGTAGCGCGCGGCCGAGAAGCGCAGGCCGAACGCCGCCACGCCGCGCAGCAGCAGCGCCGGCGCCAGCGTCAGCACCGCACCGTCGAGATGAAACATCGGGTATGGGCAGTACAGCACGTCGTCGGCGCGCAGCCCCAGCCCGTCGACGGCGCCGGCAGCGTGACGCAGCACGAACCGGTGCGACACGACGGCTGCCTTCGACCGCCCGGTCGACCCCGAGGTGTAGAGCAGCAGCGCAGGCGTCGAGAAATGGCCGGGCGGCCGCGGCGGCGGCTCGGCCGGCGCGAGCAGCGCGTCCCAGCGCAGCGCCCGCGGCGCGTCCTGAATGTCGCCGCCGACCACCACGACATCGCCTGCCCAGCTTTCGTGCACCGCGGCGAAGGCCGCCCAGAGCGACGCGTGCACGATCAGCAACCGACTGCCGACCAGGTCGAGCGCGGCGACCAGCAGTTCGCCGCGCCAGTCGGTGTTCAGCGGCGCGGCGACCGCGCCGAGCCGCGACAGCGCGAACCAGGCAACGACGAATTCGATGCAATTCGGCAACAGAAGGCTGACGTTGTCGCCGGCGCGCACACCGCTGGCGTGCAGCGCGGCGGCGATCCGCTGCGCGTCGCGCCAGACCTCGGCGTAGGTCCACTCCCGCTGCACGAAACGCACGAACGGGCGCTGCGGCGCTTCGGCAGCCGCCCGCGCAAGTTCGGCATCGAGGGTTCGTGTCCAGTTGGGCATCGGCGGCCTTCGCATTCGCGTTTATGAAACCGATTATGACAGGCCGGGGCCCATCGTGGGCCTCCCCTAAACTTGAGGGTTCCTTCGGCGGATCGTCGTCCGCTGCCCGTTCCTGATCGTTCAACCATGTCGCTTCCCTTGTTGAATCGCCGCCGCCTGCTTCAGGCCGCGGCCCTCCTGGTCACGCCCGCGGCGCACGCCGCCGGTGCGGCCGACGCGCCCGCCGCCGGCCGCCCCATCCCGTTCGACCCGTCGCCGCGCGACGGCTGGCGCGTGTTCGAGCTGCGCACCCACGTCGCGCTGACCGACGCCGGCGGCGCGGCGCGGGTGTGGATCCCGGTGCCGTCGTTCGAGAGCGACGGCTGGGTCATGCCCATGGGCAGCGTCTGGCGCGGCAACGCGCGCGCCGCACGGCTGTGGCAGGATCCGCGCAGCGGCGCGCGCTTGATCGAGGCGCGCTGGGACGCCGGCGCCGCCGCGCCGACCCTGGACATCCGCAGCCGGGTCGCGACCCGCGACGTCGCGGTCGACCTCGGCCGCCCGCGCCGCGTCGCGCCGCTGGACGCGGCCAGCCGGCGCCGCTACACCGCGCCGACGCGGCTGCTGCCGACCGACGGCATCGTGCGCCGCACCGCGCTGCAGATCACCGCGGGCGCGCAGGGCGACCTGGCCAAGGCGCGCGCGATCTACGAATGGATCGTGGTCAACACCGAGCGCGACCCGAAAGTGCGCGGCTGCGGCACCGGCGACATCCGCTTCATGCTGATGACGCGCGACCTCAAAGGCAAGTGCGCCGACCTCAACGCGCTGTTCGTCGGCCTGGCGCGCTCGATCGGATTGCCGGCGCGCGATTTCTACGGCATTCGCGTCGCGCCGTCGCGCTTCGGCTACCGCTCGCTGGGCGCCAGCGGCGACGTCACCCACGCGCAGCACTGCCGCGCCGAGGTCTGGCTCGAATCGTTCGGCTGGGTTCCCGCCGATCCGGCCGACGTGCGCAAGGTCGTGCTCGAGGAGCGCCCCGGCCTGACGCTGGCTTCGCCGGTCGTCGCCGCGGCGCGCCGCACCCTGTTCGGCGCCTGGGAAATGAACTGGGTGCCGTACAACTGTGCGCAGGACATCGCCCTGCCCGACGGCGCGACGCTGCCGTTCCTGATGTATCCGCAGGGCCGCGACGGCGACGGCACGCTCGACAGCCTCGACGCGCAGGCGTTCAGCTACCGCATCGAGTCGCGCGAGCTCACCGGCGAAGTCGCCGTCTGAGCCCGCGCCGGGCCGCCGCTCAGACGCGCTCGATGACCAGCGCGATGCCCTGGCCGACGCCGATGCACATCGTGCACAGCGCGTAGCGGCCGCCACCGCGCTCGAGCTGGTGCAGCGCGGTGGTGACCAGGCGCGC
>JAJZHS010000275.1 GCA_021798395.1 Pseudomonadota bacterium | reverse complement strand
GTACGGTGACGACGCCGACAGGGCGATGAAATGCGGGATGTAGCGTGAGATGCAGTGCAGCGTGTACAGCGCGGTGTTGGCGTCCGGGCAGCCCAGGTGCACGTGCTGGCCGAACACCGTGAACTGCTTGCTCAGGTAGCCGTACAGTTCGGACAGTTGGTGGAATCGCGGGCGGTCGAATATGCGCTGCTGCGCCCAGTGCTGGAACGGGTGGGTGCCGCCTCCGGCGAGCCCGACGTCGAGCCGCTCGGCGGCGTGGGCCAGGGCGCCGCGGATGTCCTCGAGTTGCGCCAGCGCGTCGTCGTAGTCCCGGCAGATTCCCGTCGACAGCTCGATCATGCTCTCGGTCATCTCGGGCGTGACGTTGCCGGGAAGCTTGACGTGCTCGAGCAGCCGCAGCAGATCGGGCGCGCACGGGATCAGGTCGTAGTTGTGGCGGCCGACGATTTGCAGTTCCAGCTCGATGCCCATGCTCAGCGCGCTGGAGGTGGCGAACGTTTCCAGGCTCATCGGCGCAGCTCCGTGCCGTCGTGCGCGATGTCGCCCGAGCGCCCCAACGCCCATCGCGCCAGCAAGGTGCCGGCGATGCTCAGCACCGCGATGGCGGCGAAACCGGCGTCGAGCAGCCGCGGCGGGAAGTCGCCGAGAAGGTGCTGCATGTCGAGCAGCAGTACGAAGCCGACCGCTGCGGCCGGGTTCAGCGCCAGGCCCAGCGCCAGCGACTGGCGCCGGCTCAATCCCGAGGCCGGGCCGAGCAGAAGCGGCGCGCCGAGCTTGGCCAGCGCGCGCGCGGCGGTCAGCGCCAGGCCCACCAGCGCACCGTCGCGCAGCGCGTCCCACTTCATGCACAGCCCGACGATCATGAACAGCAGCACGATCAGCACGCCGCCGGCGGTGCCGAAGTGCCGCGGCCACACGCGCGGACGCTGGTTGCGCGCGCGCAGCAGCAGCCCGGCCAGCAGCGGGGTCAGCATCGACGACCAGTGCAGCATCCGCGTCACCGACAGCACGAGCAGGATCAGGCCGACGAGCAGCAGTGCCGCACCTTCGTCGGCGAAATCGAAATGGCGCTCGACCCAGTTCACCGCCCATGCGAGCACCGCCGCGGCCAGCACCGCGCCGCCGAGGGCGTAGGACTGCTGCAACAGCGCATACCACCAGTGCCTGCCGATCTGCGCACCCATCCACCCGTCGAGTAGTCCGACCGCGAGGATTGACAGGATGCTGCCCAGCGTCGCCAGCAGCAGCATGCGTTCGGTGACCTGGCCGCGCGCGTTGAACTCGCCCGCCAGCCGCAGCGCCACCGCGGGGGACGTGCAGGCCAGCGCCGCCGCCACCGCCAGCCCGTGCGGTCCGCCCAGACCGAACGCGGCCAGCGCGGCCCAGCCCAGCACCAGGGCGAGCGACCACTCGCCGACGCTGATGAACACCAGCCACGGGTTCGCGCGCAACCAGCGCAAATTGACGCGGTGGCCGATTTCGAACAGCAGCACGGCCATTGCCGCGTCGATCACCGCGCGCGCGCCGGGCTGCAGCGCGAACGCGGGCAGCGCGCCGCCTCCGGCCGCGATCAGCAGACCGGTGCCCAGGTAGCCGACCAGGCGCGGCCAGCGCAGGAAGCGCAGCACCGACTCGCCCATCAGCGTGGCCAGCACCAGCGCGAGTCCGACCCACAGCACGCCGTCGGCGTGCAGCGTGATCGTGGGCAGGGCGGCGATATGGATCATCGTGCAGGCAGGGAGCGTGCGTCGCGGCTCGGGGGCGCGGCGGACGGGCGATTATAGGAACCGACGGCGGTCGCGGAGGGCGCGTGCGCAACCTGCACAACGCGCCCGCGCAGCAACGCGCGGCGCAGGACGCGCGGGCGGCGGGCGAGCCCATTTTGCACGGTTGTCAAGGGCACTGCAAACGGCGCGGGTTCCTACAATGCCGCCATGCCCTACGTCCACCTGCGAACCCACACCGAATATTCGATCGCCGACGGCACCCTGCGCGTCGACGCGGCAGTGGCCGCGGCGCGCGACGACGGCCAGGGCGCGCTGGCGATCACCGACCTGAACAACCTGTTCGCCACGGTGCGCTTTTACAAGGAGGCGCGCGCAGCGGGGGTCAAGCCGATCATCGGCTGCGACCTGCGTGTGGCCGCCGACGACGCGGCGTCGACCGCGCCGGGCACAGGATTGCTGCTCCTGGTCGCCAGCCCGCAGGGCTACCTGAACCTGTGCGAACTGCTCAGCCGCGCCTGGCTGCGCGGCCAGCGCGGCGGACAGGCCGAGATCCGCTGGGAATGGCTCGAGCGCGACGGCCTTGCCGACGGCTTGATCGCGCTGTGCGGGGCGCGCGCGGGTGCGATCGGCCAGGCCTTGCTGGCCGGCGACGCCGCGCGCGCCGCCGATCTGGCGCGGCGTCACGCCGCGGTCTTTCCGCAGCGTTTTTTCATCGAACTGCAGCGCAGCGGCCACGCCGACTGCCCGCGCCATGTCGCGGCCGCAGTGCGCCTGGCGGCCGAGCTGCAGCTGCCGGTGGTGGCCACGCATCCGGTGCAGTTCCTCGAGCCCGGCGACTTCGAGTCGCACGAGGCGCGGGTCTGCATCGCCGAGGGCGAAACGCTGGGCAATCCGCGGCGGCAGCGCCGCTTCACCGCGCAGCAGTACTTCAAGCGCCAGGGCGAGATGGAAGCGCTGTTCGCCGACCTCCCCGTGGCGCTGGACAACGCGATTGAGATCGCCAAGCGCTGCAACCTGACGCTGACGCTCGGGCGGCCGCAGCTGCCGGCTTTTCCGACCCCCGACGGCACGCCGGTGGCCGCGTATTTCCGCGCGCTGTCGTACGACGGCCTGGACAAGCGGCTGCAGCAGCTCTTTCCCGACGCCGCACGGCGCGAGGCCATGCGCGCGACGTACGTCGCGCGGCTCGAGTTCGAACTCGGCATCATCGCCAAGATGGGTTTCGAGGGCTATTTCCTCATCGTCGCCGACTTCATCAACTGGGCCAAGGACAACGGCTGCCCGGTCGGTCCGGGGCGCGGTTCGGGCGCCGGCTCGCTGGTCGCGTACAGCCTGCGCATCACCGACCTCGACCCGCTGGCGTACAACCTGCTGTTCGAGCGTTTCCTGAACCCCGAGCGGGTGTCGATGCCCGACTTCGACATCGACTTCTGCCAGGAGAACCGCGACCGCGTCATCGACTACGTCAAGCGCAAGTACGGCGTCGACGCGGTGTCGCAGATCGCCACCTTCGGCACCCTGGCCGCGCGCGCCGCGCTGCGCGACGCCGGCCGCGTGCAGGAGTTGAGCTACACCTTCTGCGACGCGCTGGCCAAGCTGATTCCGAACAAGCCCGGGCAGCACATCACCATCGCGCAGGCCATCGAGGTCGAGCCGCAGCTGCGCGAGCGCATGGAACTCGAAGAGGAGGTGCGCCACCTGCTGACTCTGGCGCAGCAGCTCGAGGGCCTGCCGCGCAACGTCGGCATGCACGCCGGCGGGGTGCTGATCGCGCCCGGCAAACTGACCGACTTCTGCCCGCTGTACGCGCAGCCCGGATCGAGCGACGCGGTGTCGCAGTACGACAAGGACGACGTCGAGGCGATCGGCCTGGTCAAGTTCGACTTCCTCGGACTGGCCACGCTGACCATTCTCGAGCTGGCGGCGCAGCACATCCGGCGCAACCACGCCGATCGCGCGCACTTCAAGCTCGAGGACATTCCGCTCGACGACCCCGCGAGCTACAAGCTGATGGCGCGCGGCGACACGGTGGCGGTGTTCCAGCTCGAATCGCGCGGCATGCAGGGCATGCTGCGCGAGGCCAGGCCCGACCGTTTCG
>JAJZHS010000274.1 GCA_021798395.1 Pseudomonadota bacterium | reverse complement strand
GTCGTGCTCGGCGCCAACGACGTCGTCAACCCGGCGGCGCGCAACGATCCGAAGTCGCCGATCGCCGGCATGCCGATCCTCGACGCCTGGCGCGCCAAGACGGTGATCGTGAACAAACGCTCGATGGCCACCGGCTACGCCGGCCTCGATAATGATCTGTTCTATCTCGATAAAACCATGATGGTGTTCGGCGACGCCAAAAAGGTGATCGAGGAGATCACCAAGGCCATCGAATAGGCGGGTGTGTTCTTGACCTGAAAAGGGGCCGCCGTCGTGCGGTCTTTTTCTTGCGCCGCCGGATCGATTATCATCAGGCCTCACCATCTGTGGGTGCAGCCCATTAAACGCCGGAGGTCTCATGTCGTCCTATAAAGAACTTCTTTCCCAAATCGAGCTGCTCAAGCAGCAGGCCGAGTCGCAGCGCAGGTCCGAAATCGCCAGCGTCGTCGCCGATATTCGTGCAAAAATGCAGGAATACGGCATCACGGTGGCCGATCTCGGCAGCGCCCGCGCGTCGCGCGCGAAAGGCACGACGGTCGCCGCCAAATACCGCCATCCGGCCAGCGGCGACACCTGGACCGGGCGCGGCAAGATGCCCAAGTGGCTGCAGGCCGAAGTCGGCCGCGGCAAGCGCAAGGAAGACTTCCTGATCGTCTGAGCCCGACCGGCGCGCGCGGCCCGCGGCCGCTGCGCGCGGAGTCGGCCCAGCGGAGTCGGCCCAGCGGAGTCGGCCCAGCGGAGTCGGCCAGGCGGTGGGTTCCGGGCGGTGTGTTCCAGGCGGCGGCGCGTGCCCCGGCGCATGTTCCGCCGCTGACGTGTTTTCGGCGTCGCGACAACGGTCCGTTCCGGCACGTCGCCGGCTAGTTCCCTAGAATGCCCGGATGGCCACTTCCGCTGCCGAATCCAAGCCCCTGGTCGCGTTCGACGACGTCGCGGTCGGTTACGGCGCGCGCACCGTCCTCAGCGGCGTGTCGCTGCGCGTGATGCGCGGCGAGGTCGTCGCCGTGATGGGCGCCTCCGGCGGCGGCAAGACCACCACCTTGCGCCTGATCGGCGGCCAGCTGCGCGCCAGCGCCGGCAGCGTGCGCTTCGACGGCGACGACGTCGGCCGCATGGACCACGCGGCGCTGTACGCGGCGCGCCGGCGCATGGGCATGCTGTTCCAGATGGGCGCGCTGTTCACCGACCTGTCGGTGTTCGACAACGTTGCCTTTCCGTTGCGCGAACACACCGACCTGAACGAGGCGATGATCCGCGACCTGGTGCTGCTCAAGCTCAACGCCGTCGGCCTGCGCGGAGCGCGCGACCTCTACCCCAGCGAACTGTCCGGCGGCATGGCGCGGCGCGTGGCGCTGGCGCGCGCGGTCGCGCTGGACCCGGCGCTGGTCATGTACGACGAACCGTTCGCCGGTCTCGACCCGATCGCGCTGGGCATTTCGGCGCGGCTGATCCGCGATCTCAACGACGCGCTGGGTTTGACCAGCATCATCGTCTCGCACGACGTCGACGAGACGTTCGCCATCGCCGACCGCGTGTTCGTGGTCGGCAACGGCGGCCTGATCGCGTCCGGAACCCCGGACCAGCTGCGCGCCAGCGACGACCCGCTGGTGCGCCAGTTCGTGCGCGGCGAACCCGACGGCCCGGTGCGCTTCCACTACCCGGCGCAGGCGATCGCCGACGACCTTCTCGGCCGGAGCGTCGCCGCATGAACCCGGTGCGCGCCCTGGAGGCGATCGGCGCCGGCGTGCGCCGCACGCTGGCCGACCTCGGCTACGGCTTGCGGCTGTTCCTGCGCCTGTGCGCGCTGCTTCCCGCGGCCTTGCGGCGCTGGCGGCTGGTGGTCCAGCAGGTGTATTTCCTCGGCAACGACTCGCTGCTGATCATCGCCGTGTCGGGTCTGTTCGTCGGCTTCGTGCTCGGCCTGCAGGGCTACTACACGCTGTCGCGCTACGGCGCGTCGAGCTCGCTGGGGCTGGTCGTCGCGCTGTCGCTGGTGCGCGAGCTCGGGCCGGTCGTCACCGCGCTGCTGTTCGCCGGGCGCGCCGGCACCTCGCTGACCGCCGAGATCGGCCTGATGAAGGCCGGCGAGCAGCTCTCCGCGATGGAAATGATGGCCGTCGACCCGCTGGCGCGGGTGCTGGCGCCGCGCATGGCCGCCGGGATCATCGCCATGCCGCTGCTGGCCGCGGTGTTCAGCGCCGTCGGCGTGTTCGGCGGCTACGTCGTCGGCGTGCTGCTGATCGGCGTCGACCCGGGATCGTTCTGGTCGCAGATGCAGTCCGGGGTCGACGTGTTCAGCGACGTCGGCAACGGCGTCATCAAGAGCCTGGTGTTCGGCGTCGCGGTGACCTTCGTCGCGCTGTACCAGGGCTGGCGCGCGCAGGCCACGCCCGAAGGCGTGTCGCGCGCGACCACGCGCACCGTGGTCGTCGCTTCGCTGGCGGTCCTCGGCCTGGATTTCATGTTGACCGCGCTGATGTTCAGCACTTGAGCGGTCGGGAGGCAGAATGGAGAACAAACGGATCGACGTCTGGGTCGGTGTCTTCGTCGTCGTGGGCGCCCTGGCATTGCTGTTCCTCGCGCTCAAGGCGGGCAACTTGCTGAGCCTGAATTTCGAGCCCACCTACGACGTCGTCGCGCAGTTCAACAACATCGGCGGGCTGAAGGTCAACGCTCCGGTGAAGAGCGCCGGGGTCGTCGTCGGCCGCGTCTCCTCGATCGGGTTCGACAACAATACCTTCGAGGCCGACGTCACGCTGGCACTCGACAAGCGCTACACGTTTCCGACCGACACCTCGGCGAAGATCCTGACCTCGGGACTTCTCGGCGACCAGTACATCGGACTCGACCCCGGAGGTTCGGAGAAGAATCTTCGCAATGGCGACAAAATCCAGAACACCCAGTCGGCGATCGTGCTGGAGAACCTGATCGGACGATTCCTCTACGACAAGGCGGCTTCGGCTGGATCCACCAAATGACGACGCATTGACGACGAGGCAGCCATGACCACACCGATCCGACGACCTCGCGCGCTGCGCCTGGCGCGCTGCTGCGCGCCGGTCGGCGCCCTGCTCGGCGCGCTGCTGCTCGGCGGTTGCGCCACGGCTCCGGCCGCGCCCGCCGCGGGCGACCCGCTGCAGGGCTACAACCGCGCGATGTTCACCATCAACGACAAGGTCGACAAGGCCGTCGTGCGTCCGCTGGCGGTCGAGTACCGCAAGCTCGCGCCGACCCCGGTGCGCCGCGGCGTCGGCAACTTCTTCGGCAACATGACCGACGCGTGGTCGGCGGCCAACGACGTGATGCAGCTGCACATCGGCCAGGCCGCGCCCGACATCCTGCGCGTCGAGGTCAACACCGTGTTCGGCTTCTTCGGGCTGATCGACATCGCCACCGACATGGGTCTGTACCGCCACCCGAACGACTTCGGCCTGACGCTGGCGCGCTACGGAGTCGGTTCGGGCCCGTACATCGTGCTGCCGCTCCTCGGCCCCAGCACCCTGCGCGACGGTAGCGGCACCATCGTCGACGACTACGTCTATTCGCCCACCGTCGCGCTCAGCCACAACGTGGCCGAGCGCAACAGCGCGCTGGGCCTCGAACTGATCGACCGCCGCGCCGCGCTGCTGCCGACCACCGACATGCTCGCCAACATCGCGCTCGATCCCTACGTGTTCACGCGCGACGCGTACCTGCAGCGCCGCGCCGCGCAGGTGCACGCGGTGCGCGCCGAGGGCCTGCTGACGCCGGCCGAAGACGGCAACGAGTGAAGCGTCCCATTCTGGAGTCCGACATGCTGCTGAAATCCTTGCGTTCCCTGTTCCTGGCCGCCGCGCTGCTGCC
>JAJZHS010000021.1 GCA_021798395.1 Pseudomonadota bacterium | reverse complement strand
CGCGGCGCAACAGCCCGCGCAGCAGCAGCGCGGCGTTGAGCAACGCGCCGCAGGCGATGGCCAGCGCCAGCCCGGCGTGCGCCAGCCGCGGCACGAACACCAGGTTCAGCGCCTGCGTGGTCGCCAGCACGATCAGCGCCAGCTTGACCGGAGTGCGCAGGTCGCGCTTGGCGTAAAAGCCCGGGGCGAGGATCTTGACCCCGATCAGCCCGATCAACCCGACACCGTAGGCGCGCAATGCCAGTGCGCTTTGCGCGGCGTCGAAGGCGTTGAAGCGGCCGTAGTTGAACAGGATGGCCATCAGGGGCTGCGCGAACAGGCCCAGCGCGACCGCGCTGGGCAGCGCCAGCACCAGCGTCAGCCGCAGCCCCCAGTCGAGCAGGCTGCTGTAGCGCGCAGCGTCGCCGTCGGCGTGGGCGCGCGACAGGCTGGGCAGCAGCACCGCCCCCAGCGCCACGCCGAGCAACGCGGTCGGGAACTCCATCAAGCGGTCGGCGTAGCTCAGCCACGACACGCTTCCCGGCTGCAGGTGGGAGGCGATCTGGGTGTTGATGATGATCGACAACTGGGCCACCGACACCGCCAGGCTGGCCGGCAGCATCTGGCGCACGATGCGGCGCACCGCCGGCGAGCGCCATGCCGCGACCAGGTTCAGGTGCACGCGCGGCACCTGCGCGTAGCGGCGCAGCGCCGGCAGTTGCACGGCCAGTTGCAGGACGCCGCCGCTGATCACGCCGATCGCCAGCGCATAGACCGGCGGGTGCATGTGGTGGTGCAGCGCCAGCGCCGCGGTGATGACGGCCACGTTCAACAGCGCAGGGGTCAGCGCCGGCACGGTGAAGTGGCGCCAGGTGTTCAGGATCCCGGCCGACAGCGCGACCAGCGAGATCAGTCCGGCGTAGGGGAACATCAACCGGGTCATGTGCACGGCGGCCTCGAAGGCCGCCGGGTGCAGTCCGGCCGCGGTCAGATACACCAGCGCGGGCGCCGCGAGCACGCCGGCCAGGCTGACCGCGGTCAGGATCCAGCTCAAGGTGGTGGCCACGTCGTCGAGCAGTCGGCGCTCGTCTTCGGGAGAATCCTGTGCGTGCGATTGGGCCAGGATCGGTATGAATGCCTGCGAGAACGCGCCCTCTGCGAACATCCTGCGAAGCAGGTTCGGCAGACGGAACGCCACGTTGAACGCGTCGGTCCACGCGCTGGCGCCGAAGTAGCGGGCGACGACGATTTCGCGCGCCAGCCCGAGCACCCGCGAGACGAGGGTCAGCAGCGAGACAGTGGTGGCGGTCTTCAGCAGGTTCACCGGGGGCGATTATAGGCAGCGGCGCGCGCGCCTTGGCCATGGCCTTGGCCTGTGCTTATAATGCACGGTTTTCCAGTCGAGATTCGAGGTCCATCGCCATGGCGACTTCAGCGCAAGCCAAGAAAAAGAGCGCCCGCACGCCCTCCGGGCGCAAGCGCGCGCGTCAGAACGTCAAGCTCAACGCCGCCAATTCGGCGATGCGTTCGCGCTTTCGCACCGCGGTCAAGTCGGTGCGCAAGGCGATCGCCGGGGGCGACAAGGCCGTTGCGCAGGACGCCTACAAGGCCGCGGTTCCGGTGCTCGACGCGATCGCGCGCAAGGGCCTGTTCCATCCGAACAAGGCCGCGCGCGACAAGAGCCGCCTGAGCGACGCGGTCAAGGCGATGGGCGCCTGAGAAGGCCGCACCGTCGCGCAGCGCCCGCCGCGAGGCGGGTTTTTTTTTGCGCCGGCGCGCAGTGATCCGCTTCCTATAATGGTGCGCAGCCTGCACGCGCGCATCGGGCCGTGGCGCCGCGTCGCAGGCTGTCGTTTTTCCGTCCGCCGCTTGCGTGGGACCGCACGAGTCGAGGAGTCGTCTTCATGTCCGCTCACCTGATGAACACTTACGCGCGCCTGCCGATCGCGCTCCAGCACGGGCGCGGCGTGTGGGTCTGGGACGCCGATGGCCGGCGCTACCTGGACGCGCTGGCCGGAATCGCGGTCAATACCGTGGGCCACGCCCATCCGCGCCTGGTCTCCGCGCTGCACGACCAGGCGGGCAAGCTGATCCACACCTCGAACCTGTACCGCATTCCGCTGCAGGAGCAGCTCGCCGAACGGCTGTGCGCGATCTCGGGCGCCGATGCGGCGTTTTTCTGCAATTCGGGGCTCGAAGCCAACGAGGCCGCGATCAAGCTGGCGCGGCTGCACGGCCACCAGCGCGGCGTCGCGCGTCCGCGCATCATCGTGTTCGACGAAGCGTTCCACGGCCGTTCGCTGGCCACGCTGTCGGCCACCGGCAATCCGAAGGTGCAAAAGGGCTTCGAGCCTTTGGTCGAGGGTTTCGTGCGCCTGCCGCTGAACGACGCCGACGCGCTGCACGCGGCGCGCTCCGAGCCCGATGTGGTCGCGGTCTTCGTCGAGGCGATCCAGGGCGAGGGCGGAATCCGCCCGGCGCACGCTGAGTACCTGCGGTTGCTGCGCCGCACCTGCGACGCGCAAGGCTGGCTGCTGATGATCGACGAGGTGCAGTGCGGCACCGGGCGCACCGGAAAATGGTTTGCGCACCAGTGGGCCGACGTGCGGCCCGACGTGGTCGCGATGGCCAAGGGGCTGGCCTCGGGCGTGCCGATCGGCGCGCTGCTGGGCTACGGCGCAGCCGCCGAGGTCTTCGGCCCGGGCCAGCACGGCACCACCTTCGGCGGCAACCCGCTGGCGTGCCGCGCCGCGCTCGAGACGCTGGCGATCATCGACGACGAGGGCCTGCTCGACAACGCGCGGCGCGTCGGCGGCTGGATGCTCGAGCAGCTGCGCGCGCAGCTCGGCGCGCTGCCGGGGGTGGTCGACGTGCGCGGCGCCGGGCTGATGCTGGGCATCGAACTCGACCGCCCCTGCGGCGCGCTGGTGGCGCAGGCGCTCGACGCCGGTTTGCTGATCAACGTCACCCACGAGCGCGTCGTGCGCCTGCTGCCGCCGTTGATCCTGCGCCAGGAAGAGGCCGAGGAACTGCTCGCCAAGCTCGTTCCGCTGATCCAGCGTTTCGTCGCCGTCGGCGCCGCCTGAACCCCGCGCCCGCATGCGCTGGAGCCCCATCATGACGCAAGCTCGCCACTACCTGCAGTTCACCGACTTCGATCGCGACGACTACGCGTACCTGTTCGCGCGCACCGCGCTGATCAAGCGCAAGTTCAAGAACTACGAGCTGCACCAGCCGCTGGTCGACCGGACCCTGGCGATGATTTTCGAGAAGCACTCGACGCGCACCCGGCTGAGCTTCGAAGCCGGCATGCACCAGCTCGGCGGTGCGGCGATCTACATCAACACCCGCGATTCGCAGCTCGGCCGCGGCGAACCGATCGAGGACGCCGCGCAGGTGTTCTCGCGCATGGTCGACCTGGTCATGATCCGCACCTACGGCCAGGACATCGTCGAGCGTTTCGCGGCCCATTCCAGGGTCCCGGTGATCAACGGTCTGACCAACGAGTTCCATCCGTGCCAGGTGCTGGCCGACGTGTTCACGTTCATCGAACACCGCGGCGACATCGCCGGGCGCACGGTGGCGTGGATCGGCGACGCCAACAACATGTTCTACACCTGGCTGCAGGCCGCGGCGATCCTGGGCTTTCGGGTGCACTTCGCCGGCCCTCCGGGGTACGGCGTGGCGATGCAGCGCGACGGCTATCCGGTGAGCGCGGCCGAGGCGGCGCAGCTGCGCAGTTTCGACGACCCGCGCCAGGCCTGTGCCGGAGTCGACCTGGTCACCACAGACGTGTGGACCAGCATGGGCTACGAGGCCGAGAACGCGGCGCGGCTGCAGGCGTTCCAGGGTTTCATGGTCGACGGCGCGCTGATGGACGCGGCCGCGCCCGATGCGCTGTTCATGCACTGCCTGCCTGCGCACCGCGGCGAGGAAGTCGCCGCCGAAGTCATCGACGGTCCGCGCAGCGTGGTCTGGGACGAAGCCGAGAACCGGCTGCACGTGCAGAAGGCGCTGATGGAGTTCCTGCTGCTCGGCCGGCTGGCGTGACGCGCCCGCCGCACGCCACCGGCGCGTACGGTCAGGCGCGCGGCGCGTCGCGCAGTTCCTGCAGGACCCGCAGGTACAGGGCGTAGCGCTCGGCGTCGATGGCGCCCGCGTGCAGCGCGGCGCGCACGGCACAGCCGGGTTCGTGGTGGTGGGTGCAATTGTGGAACCGGCACTGCCCGTTGCGCGCGGCGATCTCGGGCAGCGCATGCTGCAGCTGGCTGACCGAGAGATGGTGCAGACCGAAGGCCTGGAAACCCGGCGAATCGAGCAACGCGGTTGCGGCGGCGAATCCCGGCAGGCGGTAAAGGCGGGTCGCGGTCGTCGTGTGGCGCCCCGAGTCCAGCGCGTCGGAAATCGCCTGGGTGTGCAGGTCCAGACCCGGCACCAGGGCGTTGACCAGGGTGGATTTGCCGACTCCGGAGGCGCCGATCAGCATGCTGGTGCGCGCGTCCAGCCACGGGTGCAGCAGCGCGCGGGCCTGCGCCGGATCGGCCCGAGCGGCCAGTTCGAGCACGGTGTAGCCGGCGTCGCACAGCGGCTGCAGCCGCGCGCGCAGCGCGCCGCTGGTGTCGAGGTCGCACTTGTTGAGGACGATCAACGCGTCGATGTCCTCGGCGCGCGCGGCGATCAGCGCGCGGCCGATCAGGTCCAGGTTCGGCGAAGGCTGCGCCGCGGTCACCACCACGATCAGGTCCAGGTTCACCGCGAATACCTTGCTGCGCCAGGCGTCCTCGCGCCACAGCGCGTTGCGGCGGGGCATCACCTGTTCGATGACGGCAGGGTCGCCGGCGCGCAGCAGAACCTGGTCGCCGCAGGCGATTTCGGCGCGGCGTCCGCGTGCCACGCAGCGCAGCGCTACGCCGTCACCGGTGTCGGCGAGGAAGCTGCGGCCGTGGGCCGCGACGATGCGCGCCGCCACGCGCGTCATGCGCCGGGCAGCGCGCGCAGCCTGGCCAGGCGCTGCATCGCGGGCGGGTGACTGTAGTAGAAATTCGCGTACAGCGGGTCCGGCGTCAGCGTGCTGGCGTTGTCGCGGTACATGCGCACCAGTGCGGCGCCCAGCGCCCCCGCGTCGGCATGCGCGGCCGCGTAGGCGTCGGCCTCGAATTCGTGCCGCCGCGACCACGCAGCGCCCAGCGGCGTGACGAACACGCCGAACACCGGCAGCACCAGCATGGACAACAGCAGCGCCACCGCCTGCGGCGGCTGCGGCACGCAGCCCAGCCCGGTGTAGAACCAGTTGCGGGTCGCGGCCCAGCCCAGCAACGCGAATGCGGCCAGGCTGGCGAGCAAGGTCAGCACCAGACGCTGGCGCACGTGGTGCCGCTTGTAGTGGCCCACTTCGTGGGCCAGGACGGCTTCGACCTGCACCGGGTCGAGCTGCTGCAGCAGGGTGTCGAACAGCACCACGCGGCGCGCGCTGCCGATTCCGGTGAAGTACGCGTTCGCATGCGCGCTGCGTCGTGACCCGTCCATCACGTACAAGCCTTGCAAGGCGAATCCGCAGCGCCGCATCAGGTCCTGCGCGCGTCGCCGGACCTCACCGTCGGGCAGCGGCTCGAAACGGTTGAACAGCGGTGCGATCAACGTCGGGAACACGACCATCATGACCAGGCTGAACCCGGCGAACGCGGCCCAGCCCCACAACCACCACAGTCCGCTGGTGCGCATCAACCAGAGCACCAGCCAGGCCAGCGGCGCCAGCAGGCACGCGGACACGGCCAGGTTGCGCAGCGCATCGACGGCGAACAGCGCCAGGGTGCTGCGGTTGAAGCCGAAGCGCGCTTCGAGGCGGAACGTCTGCCACAGGTCCCAGGGCAGGTCGAGCAGGCTGCTCAGCAGCACGAAGGCGCCCAGCAGCGCCAACTGGGCGCCGATGCCGTCGCCCAGGTGCGCGCCGACGGTGTCGGCCAGGCCCTGCAGACCTCCGAGCAGGGTCCAGACGACCACCAGCAGTGCGCTGTACAGGGTATGTAATTGTCCGAAACGCGCGCGCGCGATGGTGTAGTCGGCGGCTTTGCGGTGCGCGGCCAGGTCGATCGACGCGGCGAACGGCGCCGGCACCGCGCCGCGGTGCGCCTGGACGTGGCGGATCTGCCGCGTCGTCAGCCAAAGCTTCAACGCGGTGCCGAGCAGCAGCGCTGCGGCGAATGCCGCCGACCAGGCCAGCGCGGGAATTCGTGGGCTCATGCGAGAATTTGGCTCCGGCGCCACCGTCCGATGCAGCGGCGCAGCGCGCATTATTCCACCGGGCAGCCGTCGCCGTGCTGTCCCAGATTCCATTCGACATGAATTCGACCCCAGCAACCCCCGAACTCGCCCGCCTCGACACCAATCTGCTGTGGGTCGACATGGAAATGACCGGGTTGAACCCCGATGGCGACCGCATCATCGAAGTCGCGCTCGTCGTCACCGACGCGCAGGTCAGCGTGCGTGTCGAGGGGCCGGTGCTCGTCGTGCACCAGAGCGACGCGGTGATGGACGCCATGGACTCCTGGAACAAGGGCACCCACGGCCGCTCCGGGTTGATCGCCAAGGTCGCCGCCAGCGGCCTGAACGAGGCCGCCGCCGAGCAGCAGCTGCTCGATTTCGCGGCGCGCTACGTGCCTGCCGGCAAGAGCCCGATGTGCGGCAACAGCATCTGCCAGGACCGGCGTTTCATGGCGCGCTGGATGCCGCGGCTGGAAGCGTTCTTCCATTACCGCAATCTCGACGTCAGCACGCTGAAGGAACTGGCGCGGCGCTGGCGGCCCGAGGTCTGCGCGGCGTTCAAGAAACGCCAGGAGCACACCGCGCTGGCCGACATCCACGAGTCGATCGACGAACTGCTGCACTACCGCGCGCATTTCCTTCAGGCGCCGGCCGCAGCGGCCGCCGGCGCCTGAAGTCCATCGCGCGCTCAGGCGCGCAGTTCGGGGAAGTCCTCCTCGCGGAATTCCATGTCCCGCCGGGGCGCGTCGACCTGCTGTTCGAGTGCGCGCAGCTGCACCCGGCGGATCTTGCCCGAAATCGTTTTCGGCAGTTCGTAGAACTCGACCCGCCGCACCCGCTTGTACGCCGCCAGGTTGGCGCGCGCGTAGCGCAGCACGTCGAGCGCCAGTTCGCGGCTGGGCTCGAACCCGGCGCGGCACGCGATGAACGCCTTCGGAACCGCCAGCCGTACCGGATCCGGGCTGGGCACGACGGCGGCTTCGGCCACAGCCGGGTGCGCGATCAGCACGCTTTCGAGTTCGAAGGGGCTGATGCGGTAGTCCGAGGCCTTGAACACGTCGTCGGTGCGGCCGACGAAGGTGAAGGTTCCGTCGGCGTTGCGCTGCGCGACGTCCCCGGTGTGGTAGAAGCCGTCGTGCATGACCTGCGCGGTCTTCGCCGCGTCGCCGGCGTAGCCGGCCATCAACCCGACCGGGCGCGGATCCAGCGCGACGCAGACTTCGCCTTCGTCGGCCACCTGGCCGTCGAGGTCGAGCAGTTCGATGCGCCAGCCCGGCAGCGGACGTCCCATCGCCCCGGGCGTCAGCGGCTGTCCCGGCGCGTTGCCGACCATCGCGCAGGTCTCGGTCTGGCCGTAGCCGTCGCGGATGCGGATTCCCCAGGCGGCTTCGACGCGGTCGATGATCTCCGGGTTCAGCGGCTCGCCGGCGCCGATCAGTTCGCGGAAGCGAACCGGGTAGCTTTTCAGGTCGCGCTGGATGCACAGGCGCCACACCGTCGGCGGCGCGCACAGCGTCGTCACCCCGCAGCGCGCCGCGGTGCGCAGCGCGGCGTCGGCGTCGAAGCGCGCCTGATTGAACGCGAACACGCAGGCGCCTGCGTTCCACGGCGCGAAAAAGCAGCTCCACGCGTGCTTGGCCCAGCCCGGAGAGCTGATGTTCCAGTGCACGTCTCCGGGCTGCAGGCCGATCCAGTACATCGTCGACAAGTGCCCTACGGGGTAGCTGATGTGGCTGTGCTGCACGAGCTTGGGCTTGGACGTCGTTCCCGAAGTGAAGTACAGCAGCAGCGGATCGTCGGCGGGGGTCGGCGCGTCGGCGGCGAAGTCGGCGGAGGCCGTGTCGGCCGCGCGCAGATCGATCCAGCCCGGGTGCGGTCCGGTGGCGAACCGTCCGCGCAGCTTGGCGGCCGCGGGCAAGGGGTCGAACTTGGCCGCATCGGCCGCCGTGGTCACCACATGCGCGATCGAGGCGCGCTCGATGCGGTCGGCCAGATCCTCGGGGGTCAGCAGCGTGGTCGCCGGGATCATCACCGCGCCGATCTTGATCGCCGCCAGCATCGCGTCCCACAGCGCCACGCAGTTCGGCAGCATCAGCATTACGCGGTCGCCGCGGCGTACGCCGTGGGCGCGCAGGAACGAGGCCATGCGCTGGCTGCGCAGGTGCATGTCGGCGAAGCTGTGCCGCGCCTCGCTTCCGTCTTCCTCGACGATCCACAGCGCCGGCGCCGGATTGGCGCGCGCCATCGGGTCGAAGTAGTCGAGCGCCCAGTTGAAATGCGCAGGCCGCGGCCAGTCGAACGCGGCCTGCGCCGCAGCGTGGTCGCTGCGCAAGCGCAGCAAGGTGTCGCGCGCGGCGACGAAGGTTTGCGCCCCGTCTTGCATCCATGTCTCCTTTTTGCGTATTCCGCGCCAGCCTGAACCACGAGGCTGACAGAAGACTGAACTTAGCGCGGTGCCGCAGCGCCCGCAAGCCGTGTTTCGTCAGCCTTCGTTCTCAAGGAAGCGCTGGGCGTCGAGCGCGGCCATGCAGCCGGTTCCAGCGCTGGTGATGGCCTGGCGGTAGACGTGGTCCTGCACGTCGCCGGCGGCGAACACGCCCGGCACGCTGGTTGCAGTGGCCATGCCGTCGGCGCCGCCGCGGGTGATCAGGTAGCCGTCCTTCATCTCCAGCTTGCCCTGGAAGATTTCGGTGTTCGGCTGGTGGCCGATGGCGATGAAGCAGCCCGTCAGCGCCAGTTCGGTCTTGTCGCCGCTGCGCGTGTCGCGGACGCGCACTCCGGTGACGCCGCCGGCGTCGCCCAGCACCGCGTCGAGTTCGCTCCACAGTCGCAGTTCCACGCGTCCTTCGGAGGCGCGCTGCTGCAGCCGGTCGACCAGGATCGGCTCGGCGCGGAACTTGTCGCGGCGGTGGATCAGCGTGACCTTGCTCGCAATGGCGCTGAGGTACAGCGCTTCCTCGACCGCGGTGTTGCCGCCGCCGACCACGCAGACCGGCTGGTCGCGGTAGAAAAATCCGTCGCAGGTCGCGCAGCCCGAAACGCCGCGGCCCATGAATTCCTGTTCGCTGGGCAGCCCGAGGTACTTGGCCGACGCTCCCGTGGCGACGATCAGCGCGTCGCAGGTGTAGGTGCCGCTGTCGCCGCGCAAGGTGAACGGGCGCTGGCCCAGGTCGACATCGTGGATGTGGTCGAACACGATGTCGGTGTCGAAGCGCTTCGCGTGCGCCTCGAAGCGCGCCATCAGATCGGGGCCGAGCACGCCGTCGACATCGGCCGGCCAGTTGTCGACCTCGGTGGTCGTCATCAACTGGCCGCCCTGCGCCAGGCCGGTGACGAGCAGCGGGCGCAGGTTGGCGCGCGCCGCGTAAATCGCGGCAGAATACCCGGCGGGGCCGGAGCCGAGGATCAATACTTTGGCATGCTTGGACGTCATGGCGGGGCGGATTGCGGGGGGACGGAAGAGGGCGCGGCGCGCGCTGCACCGGCCATTCTAGGTGGCGCGCCGTTCGGCTGCGCCGGCGCTGGGTTAGCATCTGCAGCTGTTGCAAGGAGTCACGATGGCGGCGATTTCCAATATCGACCTGGTGCGTCGGGTGCCGATGTTCTCGGTCCTGACCGAAGCGCAGGCGTGGACGCTGTCGCAATCGATCGTCAAGAGACGTTACAAGCGCGGCGAAGCCATCGTTGAACAGGGCGGGCGTTCGAACGCGCTGTTCATCATCCTCGCCGGGCGCGCGCGGGTGGTGCGGATCGACGCGCGCGGACGCGAAGTCATTTTCGCGCTGCTGCATCCGGGCGACCACGTCGGCGAAATGAGCCTGATCGACGGCCAGCCGCACTCGGCGTCGGTTCTCGCCGAGGTGCAGACCGACGTGCTGATGCTCGGGCGGGTCGCTTTCCTGCAAAGCCTGCCGGAGAATTCGAGCATGTCGTTCTCGATCATGCGCGGGTTGGTTCAGCGGCTGCGACGCGCCGACAGCAAGATCGAATCGCTGGCGCTGGTGGACGTGTACGGGCGGGTGGCGCGCGCGTTGCTCGAGATGAGCGACCTCGAAGGCCAGCAGCGGCTGATCCGCGCCAAGGTCTCGCGCCAGGACCTGGCGAAAATGGTCGGCGCCTCGCGCGAAATGGTCAGTCGCGTGATGAAGGACTTCGAGCATCGCGGCCTGGTCGCCGAGTGCGACGACGGCAGCGTGCAACTGCGCGAACACCTGACCACACTGACCTGAAACCCGAGACCTTGTCGTTGCCGTTGCTCAACCGGTTTTCCTTCCTGCGCGGGCCCGTCGCGGCCGCGCGCCCGCGCCGCAGCCGCCTGCTCGGCGAAATGCGCCTGCTCGTCGCGGCACTGGGGTGGCTGTTGCTGGCGCTGGCGATGCTCAGCTACCACCGCAGCGACCCGTCGTGGACGACCTCGGGCGCCGGCACGCAGGCCACGCGCAACCTGGTCGGGGCGCTCGGCGCGTGGAGCTCCGACCTGCTGTATTTCCTGCTTGGCTACTCGGCATTGTGGGTGCTGCCGATGGGGCTGTACCTGCTGGTGCGCGCCTGGCGCCGCGCGCACGCTCCGGCCGCCGAGCCCGACGGCTGGCTGGCGCGCATCGGCGCGGCGGGGGGCCTGGCGCTGCTGCCGCTGGTCAGCGCTGCGCTCGAGGCCACGCGGCTGTGGCACCTGGGCGCCGCGCTGCCCGCCGGCGCCGGCGGCATCGTCGGCACCTGGCTCGGACTGGCGGCGCAGCGCGTGCTCGGGTTCACCGGCAGCGCGATCGTGCTGCTGGCGGTCTTCCTGCTCGCCCTGTCGTGGTTCGCTCGGGTGAGCTGGGGCGACGTTGCCGAACGCGTCGGTGCGCTGATCGAGCGGGCCTGGGAAAGGGTTCGCGCGCGCCGCGCGCAGCAGCGCGACCGCGCCGCCGGGGCGCTGAGCGCGCAGCAGCGCGAGGCCGACGTCGAGAGCGCGCAGCAGCGCGACGCCGACGAGGCGTTCGCGCCGGTGTTCATCGAACCGCCCGTGGTGCGGGTGCCGCAGTCGGTGCGCGTCGAGCGCGAGCGCCAGCAGCCGTTGTTCCGCGACGTCCAGTCCAGCAGCCTGCCGACGCTCGATCTGCTCGACCACGGCGGTGCGCCGCAGGACGCGATCGGCGCCGAGACACTGGAGTTCACCTCGCGGCTGATCGAGAAGAAGCTCAAGGACTTCGGCGTCGCGGTGCGCGTCGTCGCCGCCTCGCCGGGGCCGGTGATCACCCGCTACGAAGTCGAGCCCGAGCCCGGGGTCAAGGGCGCGCAGGTGGTCACCCTGTCGCGCGACCTGTCGCGCGCGCTGTCGCTGGTCAGCATCCGCGTGGTCGAGACCATCCCCGGCAAGAACACCATGGCGCTGGAGCTGCCCAACGCCAAGCGGCAGACGATCCATCTGGCCGAGATCCTCGGCTCGCAGGTCTACCACGACGCGCAGTCGACCCTCACCATGGGCCTGGGCAAGGACATCGTCGGCAACCCGGTCGTCGCCGACCTGGCCAAGATGCCGCACCTGCTCGTCGCCGGCACCACCGGCTCGGGCAAGTCGGTGGGCGTCAACGCGATGATCCTCAGCCTGCTGTACAAGGCCGAGGCGCGCCAGGTGCGCATGCTGATGATCGACCCGAAGATGCTCGAACTCAGCGTCTACGAAGGCATTCCGCATCTGCTCGCGCCGGTGGTCACCGACATGAAGCAGGCCGCCCACGCGCTGAACTGGTGCGTGGCCGAGATGGAGCGGCGCTACAAGCTGATGAGCAAGCTGGGCGTGCGCAACCTGGCCAGTTTCAACGCCCGCGTGCATGACGCGGCGCAGCGCGGCGAGCATCTGCCGAATCCGCTGTCGCTGACGCCGGAAAGCCCCGAGCCGCTTCAACACCTGCCGTACATCGTCGTCGTCATCGACGAACTCGCCGACCTGATGATGGTCGTCGGCAAGAAAATCGAGGAGCTGATCGCGCGCCTGGCGCAAAAGGCGCGCGCTGCCGGAATCCACCTGATCCTGGCCACGCAGCGCCCCAGCGTCGACGTCATCACCGGGTTGATCAAGGCCAACATCCCGACGCGCATCGCGTTCCAGGTCTCGAGCAAGGTCGATTCGCGCACCATCCTCGACCAGATGGGCGCCGAGAGCCTGCTTGGCATGGGCGACATGCTGTACCTGCCTCCCGGCTCGGGTTCGCCGCTGCGGGTGCACGGCGCGTTCGTCGGCGACGGCGAAGTGCACCGCGTGGTCGAGCAGCTCAAGACCCAGGGCGAGCCCGATTACGTTCCCGGGCTGCTCGAGGCCGACGCGGAAGGCGGCGGCGACCTGGCCGGCGGCTTCGAAGGCCCCGCCGACGCCGAGGCCGATCCGCTGTACGACCAGGCGGTGCAGGTCGTGCTGCAGAACCGCAAGGCGTCGATTTCGTTGGTGCAGCGCCATTTGCGCATCGGCTACAACCGCTCGGCGCGATTGCTCGAACAGATGGAAAAAGCCGGTCTGGTCTCTGCGCTGTCGAGCAACGGCAACCGCGACATCCTGGTCCCGGCGCGCGCCGAGCCCTGATCCCTACCCGTTTTCCTTTTCCAGCGAGAAATGCCGTGAACCACGCGCGTCGCCGCATGCTGTTGTTGTTGTCCACCACCGCGCTGGCCGCGCGCGCCGCGCACGCCGCGGCGCCCGGCGCGCCCGCGCCCGAAGCCCCCGACGCAGGTCCGGTCGCGCTGCTGCGGCAATGGCTGCGCACCACGCACAGCGGCAGCGCCGCGTTCACGCAGCAGGTCGTCGACGCCAAGGGCGTGCGCGGCACGACCGCCAGCGGGAATTTCGAGTTCGAGCGCCCGGGACGCTTCCGCTGGGTCTACACCAGCCCGTACCACCAGGACATCGTCAGCGACGGGGCGTCGATCTGGACCTACGACCACGATCTGGACCAGGTCACGATCACGCGGGCGGCGCGCGCGCTCAGCGGCACCCCGGCGGCGCTGCTGGCCGGTGCCGACATCGACGCCGTGTTCCGGCTGCAGTCGCTGCCCGCGGCCGACGGACTGCAGTGGGTGCTGGCCACGCCGCGCGACCACGACAGCGCCTTTGCCTGGGTGCGCATCGGCCTGCGCGCCGCGGCGCACGGTGCCGCGCTGGTGCAGATGCAATTGCGCGACGCGTTCGGCCGCACGTCGGTCATTCGTTTCGACTCCGTGCAGCGCAATCCGGCCCTGCCTGCGTCGACCTTCCGTTTCGTCGTCCCGGCCGGCGCCGCCGTGCTCGACCAGCGCTGACGCGATGCGCGACGCCAGCCTGTTCGACCAGCCGCCGCCGGGCAGCGTGCCGCTGGCCGAGCGGCTGCGACCGCAGCGCCTCGACGAGGTCGTCGGCCAGTCCCATCTGCTCGGCGAGGGCAAGCCGCTGCGGCTGGCGTTCGACACGCATCGTCTGCATTCGATGATTCTGTGGGGGCCGCCGGGCGTGGGCAAGACGACTCTGGCGCAACTCATCGCGCGCGCCTTCGACGCCCGTTTCATCGCCATTTCGGCGGTTTTGGGCGGAGTCAAGGACATTCGCGACGCAGTGCAGCAGGCCGAGGCCGAGCGCGCGGCCGGGCGCGCCACGCTGGTCTTCGTCGACGAAGTGCACCGTTTCAACAAGGCCCAGCAGGACGCGTTCCTGCCGCACGTCGAATCGGGCCTGTTCACGTTCATCGGCGCGACCACCGAGAACCCGTCGTTCGAGGTCACCAGCGCATTGCTGTCGCGCGCCACGGTCTACGTGCTGCAGCCGCTGGAGGATGCCGAACTGCAGCAGCTCGCCGAGCGCGGGCTGCAGTCCGAAGGCGGCCTGCAGGCCGACGCCGATGCGCTGAGTCTGCTCGCCGCGCACGCCGACGGCGACGCGCGGCGGCTGTTCAACGCGGTCGAGGCGGTGGCCGCGGCGGCGCGGCGCGGCGGATACGCGCGTGTCGACGTGGCACTGCTGCACGCCACGCTCGGCGAGGCCCTGCGCCGCTACGACAAGGCGGGCGACCAGTTCTACGACGTGATCTCGGCGCTGCACAAATCGGTCCGCGGCAGCGACCCGGACGCGGCGCTGTACTGGATGGCGCGCATGCTCGACGGCGGCGTCGACCCGCTGTACATCGGCCGCAGGCTGATCCGGATGGCCAGCGAAGACATCGGCCTGGCCGATCCGCGTGCCCTCGGCCATACGCTCGACGCGGTCGCCGCGTTCGAACGCCTGGGCAGTCCCGAGGGCGAACTGGCGTTGGTGCAGGCCGTGCTCTACCTGGCGATCGCGCCGAAGTCCAACGCGGTGTACCTGGCCGCCGGCGAGGCGCGCCGTTTCGTGCGCGCGCACGGCAGCGCGCCGGTACCGTTGCATTTGCGCAATGCGCCGACGCAGCTGATGCAGCAACTCGGCCACGCGCGCGGCTACCGCTACGCGCACGACGAACCCGGCGCGTTCGCCGCCGGAGAGCGCTATTTTCCGCCGGGCACGCCCGAGGCGCGGCTGTACCAGCCGACGCCGCGCGGCCAGGAAGCGCGAATCGGCGAACGCCTGGCCGAGCTGCGGCGGCTCAACCGCGAGGCGCGCGGCGCGCGCGGCGACGGCGCCTGAACGCCGTCGCGGTGAACACCCAGGGGTTTCCGCGAGGGCGCGCGCTCGCCGTGTGGTTATCATTCGCGGCCATACGGACGACCAAACAGGACAGGATTCACGCCAGTGACTTGTCATCGGAGACACGAGAACGGACCAGCACCGCGGCGCCACGCAGCATCGGCGGCGCAGCGCTTCCGTGGGTCGAATCCGGCCACGGCATGCAGGGAAGACCAAACCCGAGCATGACACTTGCGAACCCGCAACCGCGGGCCCATGGGGGCTCACGAGGCGCCATCCGCGGGCGGTGAACAGCAAGACCCTGAACCCATAAGGACAACACGGGATGGAAACGTTCATACAGCAGATCGTCAACGGCCTGGTGCTGGGCAGCATGTACGCGCTGGTGGCGCTGGGCTACACGATGGTGTACGGGATCGTCAACCTGATCAATTTCGCCCACGGC
>JAJZHS010000020.1 GCA_021798395.1 Pseudomonadota bacterium | reverse complement strand
CCTCGCGCATCGCGCGCGCCAGTGCGGCGTTGCCGCGGGCGTCGAGCGCGTCGGCGGCGCCGAGGCGGTCGCGCGGCTCCCGGTTCTGCCCCAGCTTGGCCTTGCCGACGAGCGCGCTCAGCCGGATCTCGATGCCGACGATGTTGCGCAGCATGGAGTCGATGAACTCGGGCGCCGATTCGCCCATCGCCCACGGCCGCGGCTCGGCCGCTTCGTGCCTGCGCGTCAGCCGCGCGACCACGCCGCGCACGAAGCGCGCGTCGTCGTGCACGTGCAGGGTGCCGTGGGCGTGCACGACCTCGTAGTTCCAGGTCGGCACCTGGCGGTGCGCCTCGTGCTTGCTCGGGTACCAGCTCGGCGAGATGTAGCCGTGCACGCCGCGGAACACGACCAGCACCTGCGCGCCGTCGGCGCAACGCTGCCACAGCGGGTTGGCGCGCGCGACGTGGGCGCTGAGCACGCCGTGCGGCCCGCTGTCGGGGTCGTACAGGAACGGGACGTGGTCGGCGTCGAGACCGTCGCTGCCGTGGGTGACGAGCACGCCCAGCGGGTGCGTTTCGATGATGCGGCGCAGCGCTTCGGGCCTGGCTTCGGCGAAAAGCGAGGGGCAGTACATGGCGGGGGACTCCTCAGGCGCGCAGCCGGTAGCCGCTGCGGAAAATCCACGCCACCACCGCGAGCGCGGCGGCGAGGAACGCGACGGTCATCGCCAGGCTCGCGCCGACGCCGACGTCGGCGGTGCTGTAGAAGCTCCAGCGAAAGCCGCTGATCAGGTAGACGACCGGGTTGAACAGCGCGATGGTGTGCCAGACGCCGGGCAGCATGTCGATCGAGTAGAAACTGCCGCCGAGAAAAGTCAGCGGGGTGATGATCAGCAGCGGCACCACTTGCAGCCGTTCGAAGCCGTCGGCCCATATGCCGATGATGAAGCCGATCAGGCTGAAGGTGACCGCGGTCAGCAGCAGGAACGCGACCATCCATACCGGATGGTCCACGCGCAGCGGAACGAACAACGTGGCGGTGGCGAGGATGATCAGCCCCAGCGCCACCGACTTGGTCGCCGCGGCACCGACGTAGCTCAGCACGATTTCCAGGTACGACACGGGCGCCGACAGCAGTTCGTAGACGGTTCCGGTGAATTTGGGGAAATAGATCCCGAACGAGGCGTTGGTGATGCTTTGCGTCAGCAGCGACAGCATGATCAGCCCCGGCACGATGAACGCGCCGTAGCTGACCCCGCCGACGGCCTGCATGCGCGCGCCGATCGCGGCGCCGAAGACGATGAAGTACAGCGAAGTCGAAATCACCGGCGCGATCACGCTTTGCATGACGGTGCGCAGGGTGCGGGCCATTTCCTGGCGGTAGATCGCGCGCACGGCGTACAGGTTCATGCGCGCGTCTCCTCGAGCAGGCCGACGAAGATGTCCTCCAGCGAACTTTCGCTGGTGTGCAGGTCGCGGAACGCGATTCCGGCGGCGTGCAGCCGCTGCAGCAGCGCGCCCATGTCGGCGTCGCGGTCGCGGCTGTCGTAGCTGTAGTGCAGCTCGGCGCCGTCGGCGGCCAGTTCCAGCCCCAGCCCCGCCAGATCCGGAGGCAGCGCGGCCAGCGGCTGCTGCAGCTGCACGCTGAGCCGCTTGCGCCCGAGCTCGCGCAGCAGTTCGGCGGTGTCGCGCACCAGCATCAGCGCGCCGTGGTTGATGATGCCGATGCGGTCGGCCATTTCCTCGGCTTCCTCGATGTAGTGGGTGGTCAGGATGATGGTCACGCCGGAGTCGCGAAGGCCGCGCACCAGCTGCCACATGTCGCGGCGCAGCTCGACGTCGACTCCGGCGGTGGGCTCGTCGAGGAACAGCACCCGGGGCTCGTGCGACAGCGCCTTGGCGATCAGCACCCGGCGCTTCATGCCGCCGGACAGGGTGCGCAGCCGGTTGTCGCGCTTGTCCCACAGCGACAGCTCGCGCAGCACCCGTTCGATGTGCGCCGGGTCGGGGGCCCGGCCGAACAGGCCGCGGCTGAACGAAACCGTGTCCCACACCGTCTCGAACGTGTCGACGGTCAGTTCCTGCGGCACCAGGCCGATCAGCGCGCGGGTGGTGCGGTAGTCGCGCGCGATGTCGTGGCCTTCGACCGTGACCCGCCCCGAGCTCGGGTTGACCAGGCCGCAAACGATGCTGATCAGCGTCGTCTTGCCGGCGCCGTTGGGTCCGAGCAGGGCGAAGATCTCGCCGCGGCGGATCGTCAGGTCGACGCCTTTGAGCGCCTGGAATCCGCCGGCATAGGTCTTGGTCAGGCGTTCGACGCGCAGCGCCTCGGAGGTGGACGAGGCGGGAGCGGCGGCGGGCATGGCGGGTGGCGTCACGGGGCGGGCGCGACGCGCAGGGCGCCGCGGCGGTTCGGTTCAGTCGGCGACGATCCGTTGCGTCTGGTTATCGACGATCACCGGGGTATCCAGGCAGGCGAGATCGGGCGCGCACCCGGCGCGCACCCGGGAAAGATAGCATCGCTGGATGCACAGCGTGTCCCCGTCCCGGCTTCCTCCCGGCTGCGTCGCCCGCGTCGACGCGCTGTTGCGCGCCGGCCGGCGGGTGGTGCTGGGGCTGGCCGGCGCCCCCGGCGCGGGCAAGTCGACTCTGGCTCAGGCGCTGCATGCGCTGGCGCCGCGCGATTCGGCGGTGGTGCCGATGGACGGATTTCACCTCGCCGGGGCCGAGCTCGAGCGCCTTGGCCTGGCCGCGCGCAAAGGCGCGCCGGACACCTTCGACAGCGCCGGCTACGTCGCCTTGCTCGAGCGGCTGCGCGCGCCGCGCGACGGCGAGACGGTGTACGCGCCGACGTTCCGCCGCGATCTCGAGGAGCCGGTGGCCGGCGCGGTCGCGGTGCCGCCCGATGTGAAACTCGTCATCACAGAAGGAAACTATCTCTTGCTGCCGCACGGACACTGGGCGCGCGTGGCGGACCTGCTCGACGAGGCCTGGTTCGTCGAAATCGACGACGCGCTGCGGCGGCAGCGGCTGCTGCTGCGGCACCGGGCGCACGGGCGCAGCCGCGCCCAGGCGCTGAGTTGGATCGAGCAGACCGACGAGCCCAATGCACGCCTGGTCGCCTCCACGCGCGCCGCCGCGCACGCCGTGCTGCGGCTCGACGACGGCGCGGCGGGCTGACGCCGCCGCGCGTGCGCGGGGCGCGCCACCGGCGCGGTCGTGGCCACGCTCAAAGACCGAGCCCGGTGAGCAGGTCGTCGACGTCGGATTGCCGCAGCGGCGCGTCGCGCGGGGCGGCCGCGGCTGCGGGCGGGGCCTGCATGCCGAGCTGGCGCAGCGCGTCGTCGATGCGCGATTCGACCGCGCCGAGCAGCGCAATGGTCTTTTGCAGCTGCTGGCCGGCCAAGTCCTGCGCCTGCTGGCTGGTCAGGATGTCCCGCAGATGGGTGTCCAGGCGGCCCAGCGCGTCGTCGATACCCCCGCCCTGGGCGGCGCGGATGGCGCCGAGTTCGCGATGCGCGCCCTCGAGCGCTTCGAGGGTGCGCATCGCGTGCAGCTCGCCGATCTGCAGCGCCTCGTGCAGCGGCGTGCGCGCCTGCGGCAGCGCGTCGGACGCGTGCATGATGCGCTGCATTCCCGACAGCAGCAGCGACTGGGCTTCGCGCAGGTTCAGCACGGCCGAGCCCGCCCGCGGCGCGGTCACGACGCGAGCCTCCGTGCGCCCCGCGCCGCGATGCGCATCGCGATGCGCGACGACGCCCGCTGCCGCAAGCTGCGCTGCGGCGCGCGGCGCCTGACGCGGCAGCGTTGCGCGTGCGCGCCCGGGCGCACGCGCCCGAAGTCGTCGATCGCCCGGTCCGTCGTGCCCATCGTGCCGTTCGTGCCGTTCGTGCCGATCGTGCCCATCGCGCCCTCCATCGGGTCAAGCCTCGTCAGCCCGATTGTCCGCCGTCGCGCTTCGGCTGGAGCGTGAGTATTTCACGAATCGGGCGTTTTTTCGCGCCGATCCGGGGGCGCGACCGTTCCCGGCGCGGCGCACGCGCGCGGCGGCCGGCTCAGGCGGTTTCGAGCAGGTGGCGCAAGTCCCACTGGCGCGGATCGGGCGCCGCGCCGCGCGCTGCGTGCTCGTGGCGCTTGAGCGCGACGAACAGGTCGAGCAGCGGCGCGCCGAGCCAGCGCCGCAGGGTGTCGTCGCCGGCCAGGGCGTCGAGCGCGTCCGGCAGGGTGCGCGGCAACGGCGGCGCGTGGGCGCGCCCGCGCGGCACCGCGCGGGCGTCGTGCAGTCCCTGCAGTCCGAGCGCCAGGGTCGAGGCCACGACCAGATAGGGGCTGGCGTCGCCGCCGGGGAGCCGGTTCTCGACCCGCCGCGCGGCCGCCGACGACGCCGGCACGCGCAGCGCGGAATGGCGGTCATCGTCGCCCCAGTCGGCGTGCGTGGGCGATGCGTCGCTGAGTTCGATTCGCGCGTACGACATGTCGTAGGGCGCGAACAGCGCCATCGCCGCCGGAGCCCCGCGCTGCACTCCGGCGATGAAGTGGTGCAGCTGCGGCGTCGACGCGCCGTCGGCGGTGGCGAACAGCGGCGGCCACTGCGCGTCGACGCGCTGGACGCTGAAATGCCAGTGCATGCCAGTGCCGGGCTGGTCGAGGAACGGCTTGGCGGCGAAACTGGCGATGAAGCCGTGGCGCACTGCGATCTCGCGCGCCAGGCGCTTGAAACGCCACACCGCGTCGGCCTGCGCCAGCGCGTCGCCGGGTGCGAAATTGACTTCGAACTGCGACAGCGCGGCTTCGTGCAGATGCCCGCTCAGCGGGATTCCGAGCGTCTCGGCGGCGGCGTAGAGGGCGTCGAAATAGGCCTCGAAATGCGTCGTGCGCTCCAGCGCGTACTGCTCGCAGGCGAATTCGCGCGCGCCCGAGCCGGCGGCGTGGCTGGGGGCCTGCAGGTGCAGGCGTCCGTCGACCTCGGTGCGCTGCACCAGGAACAGCTCGAGCTCGGGGGCCACCGTGGCCCGCAGCCCGGCTGCGCGGTAGCCGTCGAGCACGTGCCGCAGCGCGGCCCGCGGCGACAGCTCGTGCGCGCCGAGGGTGCGCGCGTAGCGCGGTGCGTACCAGCTGCCGCCGGGCTCGCAGATCACGCTGGTCTCGTGCGCGCGCGCCGGTCGCGCCGCCAGCGTGCGCAGGTCGGGCGTCATCGCCAGGTCGGCGTAGTCGGCAGGCAGCACGCTGCCGAACAGATCGGTCGGCGAGCCGCCGTTCAGCGTCATGCCCAGCAGCACGCTGGGCATGCGGCAGCCTGCCTCGGCCTCGGCGCGCAGCACCCGCTTGCCGCGCGCCAGCGAGCTGAAGTCGGCCAGCGCGCACTCGACCATGCGCGCGTCGCGCGCGGCGAGCGCGTCGCGCAGCCCCTGGGGGTCGTCGGCGAGCGGGGACAAGGACGGTTCCATGGTCGTGGTCGGGGGTCGTGTGAGCCGCGGCGGAATCCGCATCGTAGGCGCGGATTCGGCGTTTGCCGGAGCCGGTCGCGGCGCCGCAGACGGGGCCGCTCAGCGCTGGGCGGCGAGCCAGTCGAGGCGCTGCTCGATCTTGTTGCGCCAGTGCGCGGCGATTCCGTCGGTGGCGGCCAGGCTGCGCAGCGCGGCGGGGTCGGCGCGCTGCGCGTGCCACACCTCCAGCGCCTCGCGCAGCGTCGGCGCCTGCGGCGCGGCGCGCTCCAGGCGCAGCGCGTCGCCCGGGCGCACGATCCCGGGCTGCAGAACCCGCGCGTACCAGCCGGCGATGCGCTCCTGCACGATCCACGCCGCCATGCCCGGGCAGCCGAAGCGCTCGTCGATTTTCCAGCACGGGTTGCGCGGCTGGCAGACCTGCAGCATGGCCTCGCCGAGCCGCCAGACCTGGCCGATGCGCACCGTCGATTCGTCGAGTCCGGCCGACAGGTTCTCACCGATGGCGCCGGGCCGCAGCAGTTCGGCGGCCTGCGCGAAGCGCTCCGCGAGCCGGGCCAGGTGCGCTGGCGGGTACACGTGCACGGCCTTGTCCGGGCCGCCGTGCACGCGGGTGTCGGCCTGCTGGTCGCCGGCGAATCCGAGCGGGCCAAGAAGAACCGGGTCGCGGCACGCCGTCTTGTACATGCCGGTGGCGCGGCCCGACTCGGGCAGCGGCCGGATCGTGCCGATGAACACCGCGGTGGCGACGGTGGCGGGCGCCGCGCGCGCGGCGGGAGGCGCTGCGGGGGGCGCGAAATCGTCGTTCATGGGGCAGGGTGGATGGTCGAAGGTCGATCGCGCAGATACACTAGAGGGGTATGTCCGCAGCAGCCCGCCGGACGTCCGACGCCGCGCCGCCGCAGTCTGCACTGTAGCGGGCGCGGCGGACCCCCCAAGCCCGGAGCCCGCCATGAAATCCGCCCACGACCTCGTCGTCGCCGCCAGGAACGTGATTCGCGAAGTCGGCATCGAACACGCCGAGCAGGCCGTGCGCGACGCCGACCTGCTGCTCGACGTGCGCGAGGCCGACGAGTTCGCCGCCGGTCACCTGCCCGGTGCGGTGCTGGTGCCGCGCGGCCTGCTCGAGTTCAAGCTCAGCGGCAGCCCGGAACTGGCCGCGCGCGATCTGCGCATCGTTCTGTACTGCAAGAGCGGGGGTCGTGCCGCGCTGGCGGCCGTGGCGCTGCACGAGATGGGGTACCTGAACGTGCAGTCGATCGCCGGCGGTTTCGACGCCTGGCAGGCGGCGGGCAGGCCGGTGGCGCGGCCGCAGCCGCCCGCGTTCGACTGAATGCCTCAGCGCCGCGCCGCGCGCACGGCGTCGGCCAGCGTCTGCAAGGTGCGCACGGTGGCGTCCCAGCCGATGCAGCCGTCGGTGACGCTCTGGCCGTAGCGCAGCGTCGATGGGTCGTCGCCGAGCGCCTGCCGCCCTTCGACCAGGTGGCTTTCCAGCATCACGCCGAAGACGTCGCGGTTGCCGCGCGCGATGCGTTGCGCCACGTCGGCCGCGATCAGCGGCTGGCGCGTGAAGTCGCCGCCGCTGTTGGCGTGGCTGCAATCGACCATGACGCGCGCCGCGACCCCGGCCGCGGCGAGCGCGGCGGCCGCCTGCGCCACGCTGGACGCATCGTGGTTCGGGCCGCTGTCGCCGCCGCGCAGGATCAGGTGGCAGTCGGGATTCCCGGTGGTGGTGACGACGATCGCCCGGCCGTCCAGAGCGATCGACGGGAAGCGGTGCGGTTGCGCGGCGACCACGATGGCGTCGACCGCGGTGCGCAGCTTGCCGCTGGTCGGATTCTTGAAACCGAGCGGCGCGGACAAGGCCGACGCCATCTGGCGATGCAGCGGGCTTTCGGTGGTGCGCGCGCCGATCGCGCCCCAGCTCAGCAGTTCCGCGTAGTACTGCGGCGTGACCAGGTCGAGGATTTCCGACGCGGTCGCCAGGCCCAGGCGCGCGCAGCCGCGCAGCAGCTGGCGCGCCAGCCGCAGGCCCTTGTGGATGTCGCCGCGGCCGTCGAGGTCGGGATCGTAGATCAGGCCTTTCCAGCCCAGGCGCGTGCGCGGTTTCTCGAAATACACCCGCATCACCGGAAGCAGCGCGTCGGACAGCCCGGCGGAGACCTCCCGCAGCCGTTGCGCGTAGTCCTCCGCGGCGGCCACGTCGTGGATCGAGCAGGGGCCGGTGACGACCAGCAGCCGGTCGTCGCGGCCATGGATGATGGCGCGCACAGCGTCGCGCGACCGCGCCACCGCAGCCGCCTCGGCGGCGTCGAGCGGAACCTCGGCGGCGACTTCGGCCGGCGACGGCAGGCATTCCTGGTGCGCGATGTGCAGATCGGCGATGCGCGTTGGCGACTGGGGCATGGCAGGGGATGCGCCGCGACGCAGCGCGGGCGGTGGCGCGAACCGCGCAGCATAGCCGAAGCACGTCGCCGCCGCACCGCAAGCGCATGGGAAAAGATTACAGTTAATCCGGGGCTCCGGGTATAATCGCGCCCGCCGACCGTTCGGCCGATCCATCATAGAACCGCCATGGGGCGTCATCCTCGTCCGCTGCCGGCACCGCGCCGGGCTGCGCCGCCGCTGCCGGCGGCCGCGGACGTGCTGCGCGCGCTGAACACGGTGCTGGCGCCTCTGGTGCGGCTGCTGCTGGTCAGCGGCATCGACTACACGCGGCTGGCCGCCGAGCTCAAGCCGCTGTTCGTCGAGCAGGCGCAGCGCGAGTTGCTGCGCAGCGGCCAGCGCGACACCGATTCGGCGATCAGCGCGCTCAGCGGGGTGCATCGCAAGGACATCCGCAGCTGGCGCGTCGACGGCCTCAGCGCGCGCATCGCGCAGGAGGTCTCGGTCAGCAGCCAGGTGTTCGCGCGCTGGTCGCAGGATCCGGCGTACCGCGACCGCGGCAAGCGCCCGCGCGCGCTGCCGCGATCGGGTCCGGCGCCGTCGTTCGAAAGCCTGGCGCGGGCCGTCACCCAGGACGTGCATCCCTACACCATCCTGACCGAACTGCTGCGCCTGGGCCTGGTGCAGGTGCAGACGGTCAAGGGGGTCGAGACGGTGCTGCCGCACCGCGAAGGCTTCGTTCCGCCGGCCGGATCGCTCGAACTGCTCGAACTGTTCGGCGCCAATCTGGCCGACCACGCCGCGGCCGCGGTGGGCAATCTGCTCGGCAGCGACGCGCAACTCGAGCAAAGCGTGTTCGCGCAGGGCATCACCGAGGAGTCGGCGCGCGCGCTCGGCGAGCTGGCGCGCAAGCTTTGGGCGCAGGCTCGCGCCGACATGATCGCCGAGGCATCGCGCCGTTACGACGCCGACCGCGGCCGCGCCGAAGCGACGCGCCGCATGCGGTTCGGCGCCTACTACTGGGCGCCGCAGGACGACGACGGGGCGCCGGCCGCGGCCGGCAGCGCCCAGGGAGACGCACGTGATTGAGCACCGCCTGCTGCGCTGGATCGGCGCCGGACTGGTCGCCGCCGCGACGCTGACCGCCTGCGGCGGGGGCGGCGGCGGAAGCTACGCATCGTCGGGCAGCGGCGTCGGCACCGGCGGCACCGGAATCAGTTTCGGCACCGTGACCGGCTTCGGCAGCGTGGTGCTCGACGGCGTGGCGTACAACAGCGCCACCCCGACGTATTACGCCGACGGCGAGACCGACACGCAGACGCCGAGCCCGGCGACCGCGGTCGAACTCGGCGACCGCGTCAGCATCACCCTCGACTCCAGCGGCAACCCGAGCAGCGTGGTCATCGAGCCCGAACTGATCGGCGCGGTGGGCAGCGTGGGCAACAACACCTTCACGGTCAACGGCGTCACGGTCGACGTCAACACCAGTGCCGCGTCCGGGCCGCCGACCTATTACGCCGGCCTGGCCGGGTTCGGCGGCGTGACCACCGGCATGCAGGTCGAGGTGCACGGCGCGTTCGGCGTCGACGGCGCGGGCAATCCTTATGTGCAGGCCACGCTGGTGCAGCAGTTGCCGGCGACCAGCACCGCGGCGCGCGTCACCGGTCTGGTGTCGGGCCTGGACGCCGCGGCCGGAACCTTCGTCGTCGACGGCCTGACCGTGCAGTACGGCGGCGCGACCAGCGTGACGCCGGCCGGAACCACCCTGGCGGACGGCCAACTGGTCAACGTCTGGAGCGCGTCGCCGCCGTCCGCCTCCGGGACGCTGACCGCCGGCGCGATCCGCGTGCGCACCCTGCAGGGCAGCAGCGGTTCGGTGCAGATCGGCGGCCTGGTCATGCAGCTCAACGGCACTGCGTTCTCGGTCTCGGGAATCCCGGTCGACGGCAGCGCTCTTGCGGCGAAGGTCGCGACCTTGCGCGACGGCGCGTACGTCGTCGTCGACGGCACCGTCGGCGCGTCCGGCGGCACCGTGCACGCGTCGTCGATCGGCGCCTTCCCGACGACGATCGAGCTCAAGGGCACCATCACCGGGTTCGTCGACCAGAGCAATTTCCTGGTGCGCGGGGTCCCGGTCGACGCGTCGGCGGTGACGCCGAGCTTTGCCGCGGGCGCCGGCGCGACGTCGCTGGGCAACGGCGTGTACGTCGAGGTGGTCGGGACCCTCGGTGCGTCGAACGTGGTCAGCGCCAGCAGCGTCAGCGTGCTCGCGGCGCCGCCCAGCGGAGGCATCGTCGATTACCAGGGAACGGTCAGCAACGTCGTCCTGAGCGGATCGACTCCGACCGGTTTCACTCTGAACTACACCGAAGACGGCAGCCCGAGCCAGGCTCAGGTCAGCCTCGCAGCCAACGCGCAGTACAGCAACGGCAGCGCGGCGCAACTGGTCGACAACGCCAGCGTCGAAATCGAAGCCGCCGACACCGGCGGCAGCCTGAGCGCGTACAGCGTGTCGTTCCAGAAGACTTCGGCCTCCGGCGCGGACAAGGAGACCAAGGGCATCGTCTACGGCTACACCGCCGGCGGCGGCAGCTTCATGGTCAACGGCCTGCCGATCGTGCTCGGCTCGGCCCAGGTGTCGGGGGGCACGCTGGCCAACGGCGTGCGCGTCGACGTCACGTTCACGCAAAGCGGCGGCCAGAACCTCGCCAGCCAGGTCGAAATCGACAACTGAGTCGGTCCGCGCGTCGATCCGGTCGTGCAGAAGGGCCGTTGGGGTGCCGTTGCAGTGAATTAGTTCACACATCAGGCGGCCGGAATGTCTGGCGGGGCTTGGCGCACGCGCCGGACGCCGCGACAATTCCTGCAGCGGGGCGCGCGTGTGCGCCCCGCGGCACTGGAGAACGATGAATGCGCGGAGCAACCGAGGACTGGGCGACAGAACTTCGCCTGACACGGCTGCTCGAGTTCAACAGCCTGCTTGCCCAGATCAACCACGCGATCGGCGTGCACGACGACGAGGACGTGCTGCTGCGCGCGGTCTGCGAGTTCGCCGCGCGCAGCGCCCGCCTGGCGCTGGCCTTCGTCGCCCGCCCGGACGCGGACGGCCGGTTCCGCATGCGCGCGGTCACCGGGCGCGTCGAAGCGCTCGACGGCGTGGTCATCACCACCGACGCCGACGACGAGCGTGGTCGCGGCGCGATCGGCTGCTGCTGGCGCGACGGCGAGCCCCGGTTTCTCAATGTCTACGCCGGCTCCGGTGCGCTGGTTCCCTGGCACGCGCACGCGGCGCGCTTCGGCCTGCGATCGTGCGCGGCGCTGCCGCTGCGCCGCGCCAACGTGGTCTGGGGCGTGCTGGCCGTCTACCACGAGCAGGAAGGCGTGTTCGACGCCGATTTGCAGCGCCTGCTCGTCCAGGTGGCGCAGGACGTGTCGCGCGGACTCGACCGCATCGACCTCATGGCGCGCGAGAAGCGCAGCCAGGCGCTTCGGGAAAGCCTGCTCAACAATGCGCTGGTCGGCATCGTGATGACCCGCGGGCGGCGCATCGTCGACGCCAACGCCCACTTCGCCGCGATGCTCGGCCGCGACGCGCCGCGGGCCTTGATCGGCCGCGCCACGCGCGCGCTGTACCCGGACGAAGACGCCTTCGAGCGCGTCAAGGCCCTGTATCCGCAGCTGTACGCCAGCGGCTCGGCGCAGCTGACCAGCGCGGCGCTGCAGACCGCGTCGGGCGACGTGATCAGCTGCGATCTGTCGGCCAACATGGTGCTCGAGGCCGGACACCGGCTGGTGGTGTGGAGCGTGGTCGACGTCACCGAGCGCGACCGCCTGCAACGCCAGGTCGCGTTCGAGTCCCTGCACGACACGCTGACCGGACTCGCCAACCGCCGCGCGCTGGACCGCGACCTGCCGCGGATCCTGGCGCGCGCCGAACGCGCTGGGCGCCTGGTCGCGCTGGGCTTGCTCGACCTGGACGATTTCAAGCCGGTCAACGACACCTTCGGGCACCCTGCAGGCGACCGCCTGCTGCGCGAGCTCGGCGCACGGCTGGCCGCGCGTCTGCGCGGCAGCGACCTGCTGGTGCGGCTGGGCGGCGACGAGTTCGTCGTCGTCATCGAGGACCTGGATCCCGGCGCGGTCGAGCAACAGCTCGACCACGCGTTGCGGCGCCTGCACGAGGCGGTGCAGGCGCCGTTCCAGCTCGGTGGGCGCGACGCCGCCGAAGTCGGCATGACGATGGGCGTGGCGCTGTATCCGCAGGACGCGCGCGACGCCGATGCGCTGATCCGGCAGGCCGACGCTGCGATGTACCAATGCAAGCAGCGCAAGCACGTGCGCGCACGGTGGTGGTCGATGGCCGCGCCGCACGACGCCGAAGTCGAGGCGCCGACCGAGGGCGACGCGTTCGATGCGTACGCCTGCACCTTGCTCGAGCGCGCCCGCAGGCATATCGCCGAAGCCGGGACCCGTTTTGCCGAGCGCTTCTATCGGGAACTCGAACGCGACCAGGTTCCGGCGGCGATCCTGCGCACCCTGACCGACGCCGAGCGCGCGGTGCTGGTGCAGCGCCAGGCTGCCCACCTGCGTTTCCTGCTCGATCCGTCGACCACGCGCGAGGCGATCGTGCAGCGTGCGCAGCGCCTCGGCCGGGTCCACGCGCTGACCGGAGTCGGCGGCGTCTGGCTGTCGAAGGCGCAGGCGCTGTACCGCAGGCTGCTGGCCGAGCAGCTGAACCAGGTGGCGATGGGCACGCGAGACCGCTTCCGCACCATGTTCGCCGCCGACGCCAGGTTGCAGGAAGACATCCAGGTCGAACTCGAGGTCGAGGCCGATACCACTGCACGTTACATGGACGTGCTGGCCGCGCCGCTGCCTCCGGCGGGAACGCGCTGGGCCGACGCCAGCGGCTCCGGACTGGTCGAACTTGGGTCCTTGCCGGGCGTGCAGGCCGTGCTGCTGATGCGGCTGAAATCCGACGGTGTGTTCGCCGTGGAGTCCAGCGCCGGATCGCAGGCGCACGTCATCGCCGACCTGTTGCAGACCCCCGGCAGAGAAGCGGTGCTCGACCCGCATTCGCCGCGTGGGCAGGGTACCAGCGCGCAGGCCTGGCGCAGTCTGCGCATCGAGACGTCGGCGTCGTTCGAGCAGGATCCGCGGTACGCCGGTTGGAACGCGCTCGCCGGCGACGCGGCCAGGCATGGCCTGCGCTCGACGCTGAGCGTGCCGCTGGTCGCCGCGACCGGCCAGGTCGTCGGCCTGCTGGCGTTTTTCGGCGCCTTCCCGAACCAGTTCGAGTCGCCGGTGATGCGCCAGTTCGCGCGCGGCCTGAAATACCGTTGGGAGCAGGTCTGGGCGCTGTGCGCCGCGCCGACCCCGGTCATCGCGCAGGACCAGGCGCGCGCGTATCGCGAGCGGTTGCTCAACGGCGGCCTGCGCATGGACGTGCAGCCGATCGTCGACTTGCGCGACGGCCGCCTGTGCAAGGTCGAGGCGCTGGCCAGGCTGGTCCTGCCCGACGGCAGCGTGGTGCCGCCGGCGATGTTCCTGCCGCTGCTGGGCAGCGCCGAGCTCGACCGGCTGTTCGAACTCGGCCTCGACCAGGTTCTGGCCGACCTGGCGCGCTGGGATGCCGCCGGGCTCGCGGTGCAGGCGGCGGTCAACCTGGCGCCGTCGACCCTGCGCAGCGGGGCGTGCAGGCAGCGCGTCGAGGCGATGTTGCGACGCCACGGCGTGGCGCCGCAGCGGCTGGCGCTCGAGCTGCTCGAGGGCGAACACGTCGACGACTCCGGCCAGACCCACGAACTGGCGCAATTGCGCGCCCTGGGCGTGAAGCTGGCGATGGACGACCTGGGTTCGGGCTACAGCAGCCTGCAGCGGCTGTCGCAACTGCCGTTCGATACCTTGAAAATCGACCGCGGCCTGATGAGCAGGCTGCGCGACAGGCCGCTTCCGACCTTGAGCCTGGTCAGCGCGATCGTGCGCATGGGCCACGACATCGGGCTGGAGGTGGTCGCCGAGGGACTGGAGGACGAGGTCGAGGTCGAAGTGGCCGCGCTGCTCGGCGCCGACTGCGGCCAGGGCTTCGGCATCGCGCGGCCGATGCCGGCGTCCGAACTGCCGGCGTGGAACGCCGCGCGCACCGGCCAGGCGCCGCCGCGCGTCATCCGCCACGCGCTCGGTGCGCTGGCGTGGAACTGGCGGCTGGGCCACGATGCGCATGTCGAAGACGATCACCGCGCGCTGCTGGCGTACCTGGCCGAGCGCGGCGGCGACGACGCGCAGGCCGCCTCCTGGCACGCGCGCGTGCGCGCCGGCGGATACGACGCGGCGCGCCTGCAGGACTGGCTGCTCGACTGCGCGCAGCGGTCCTGAGCCGGAGCCCGCCGCGGCGCCGGAGCGTCGTCGCCCGCCGCCTTCGGCAGGGCGGCGCCGGCGCCCGGCTACACTCGGCGCGTGCGCTGTCCCCGCGCCCCGCGCGGGCGCGCGTGCGCGCAGCCCCGCCGGAGACGCAGACCGAAGCCATGACCCAGTTCGCAGACGCCGTCGTGCCTTGCCGTCGCATCGTCCTGGTCGGCGGCTCGGCCGGCTCGCTGCACGCCTTCCGCGCCTTTGTCGAGGCGTTGCCGCAGGATCTGGCCGCCGCCGTGGTGCTGATCCAGCACCGCAGCCCCGATGTCTCGAGCCAGCTCAGCGCGCTGGCCGCGGGGTGGACCGCGCTGCCGGTTCGCGACCTGGGCGACGGCGACGCGCTCGAGCCCGCGACCATCTACGTCTGCCCGGCGGCGTGCGAGCCGGCGTTCGCCGGCGGCGGACTGGTCGCGCGGGTGGTCAGCGCGGACCGCCAGCGGCCGATCGACCAGGCCGGCCGGGGGCTGGCCGCGGCGTGCGGCGCGGCGGCCGCGCTGGTGGTGCTGTCGGGAACCGGCCAGGACGGGACCGCCGCGGCGCGCGCGGTGCGCGCCGCGGGCGGACTGGTGCTGGCGCAGGACGCGGCCTCGGCCAGCTTCGACGGCATGCCGCGCAGCGTGCGCGAGGCAGGACTGGCCGACGGAGTCGGCGACCCGGCGCGACTGGCCGAGATCGTCGCCGCCTGGGCCGCCGGGCAGGCGCCGCAGCGTCGCAGCGCGCTGGAGGCGCGCCGCGACGCGCAGCTCGACGCCGTGCTCGACTTGCTGCGCCAGCGGCTGAATCGCGATTTCCGCGACTACAAGCGGCCGACGCTGACGCGCCGCGTCGAGCGGCGCATGGGAATCCTGGGAATCGCCGACCTCGACGCGTACGTGCAGCGGCTTGGCGACGATCCGGCCGAGCTGACTCAGCTCGGCCACGACCTGCTGATCGGCGTGACCGCGTTCTTCCGCGACCGCGCAGCGTTCGAGGTGCTTGAGCACGAAGCGCTTCCTGCGCTGCTGGCGGCGCGCAGCCCTGGCGAACCGGTGCGCGCCTGGGTCGCCGGCTGTTCCAGCGGCGAGGAGGCGTATTCGATCGGCATTCTGCTGTTCGAGCAGATGCGCCAGCGTGGCGCAGGCGCGGT
>JAJZHS010000273.1 GCA_021798395.1 Pseudomonadota bacterium | reverse complement strand
ATCGACCCCCACACGCGGATGAGCAGCTCGTCGCCGGGGCCGACGGCGTAGTCGGCCGACGCCGGAATGTTCTGCACCGGCGCGAAGCTGTTCGGGATGTTGCGGAACAGCGAAGCGCCGAACATCGGCAGCGCGACGTTCGTCGTGTTGTAGACGAACTTCTGGAAGTCGTTCATCTGCGCCGCGGGCAGCGGCACGGTGTCGGTGCGCGGTGTGCCGGGGTTGGTCTGCGCGTTGCTGGGGCCGCTGACCAGGTTCGGCACGCTGTTCGGGCCGAGCTGCGGCAGCGCCGAGGGCGTTGCGCCGGGCGCGGCGCTCGTCGGGCCTGCGAGGCTGCCGTTGGCACTGTCGCCATAGGCGCTGCCCAAGCTGGACGGCGCGGCGCTGGCGGATGCGCCGCCCGCCCCCCCGGCTGTGGCGGCATCCCCGCCGAACAGCTCGGCTTGCGCGTGGGCGGTGGCGGGCAGCGCGGCGCCGAGCGCGGCAAGCGTCATCGACGCGGCGGCGAGCAGCCGGCGTGCCCGGCTCAGGGCGCGGCGGGCGGGGGTTCGAGGCAGGGCGAAAGTGTCGACAGGCATGGTGGGGCGGGGTTCATCGCGCCGGGGCTTGCAGCGCGTTGTCGGAATCGATGTTACGGGTGAGGTCGTACAGCTTGTAGGCGCGGTCGAGCTTGGCGCCGCCGTCGCGTAGCAGCGGCTGCCACAGCAGGTGGGCGACCGAGTTGGAGGAACGGGTGAGCAGCGCGTCGAACGGGATGTTGATGTACAGGCCCTTGTCGAAGCTGCCTTCGCCGAACTGCGCCGCGGAGACGTTGGTCTTGGTCGCGTACACGCCAATCTGCACGCCGTTGTCGAAGGTGCGCGAGATGTCGATCGTGGCGCCCTTGTCCTTGGCTAGGTACTGGCCGACGCTGAGCTTGGCCAGGATGCCGTCGACTCCGGGCTTCCAGTAGACCGTGGCGTGGCCAGTCAGCACGTGGTAGGGCAGCAGCGAGAAATGCTGGGTGAAGCCGCGCTGGCGCACGTAGTTGAGGTCGGCGCCGTAGGCCAGGGTGCTGTCGGCCGGGCGGTACAGCGCTTCGCCGCCGACGCCGGCGAACATCGGCTCGAGCGCGCCGCCGTACACGCTGTAGTAGCTGTGCGCGCCCAGGTAGCCGACGTGGGTGAGCTGCAGCAACGGCATCGTGAGCCGCGAGCTGGTGACGTATTCGCGGATGTAGGTTCGCACCCGCGGCAGGTTGCTCGGCGCGTCGTAAGTGAACTTCGAGTAGTTGTTGAGCAGGCCGTAGTTGAGGTCGCCGCTCAGCCAGGTACGCGGCGTGAAGCGGTACAGGGCGCGCGCGTTGGCCGAGATCTGGTACAGGATGAAGCCGTTGGGGCCGCCCAGCGACTGCTGGTAGCCGGGCCCGAGCTCGAGGCTGAAGCGCTGCGGCGCGCTGGCCAGCAGCGTCGGCGCGGCGGCCAGCGCCTGCGGCGACAGCGGCGCGGCCACCGTGGTGTCGGCCACCGCCAATGCCGGCGCCTGCAGCTGGCTGTGGTTGGCCAGCCAGATCGAGCGGTCGACGTGGAAATCGGCGGTGGGGATGCCCCACGCGTCGAACAGCACCCTGAACTGGGCGTAATGCTGCGGCGCGTGCAGCGCGAGCACGCGCGCGATGCGCTCGACCAGCGGCGGCAGGTACCAGGCCTGCACGTTGTCGATCTGCACGATCAGCGTGTGGCCGCCGTCGCGCAGCCGGCTGACATGGCACTGGCAAGTAGAGTCGATGCGCTGGGTCAGCTCGGCGGCCCACGGCGCCGGGTGGCCGGAGCGCTGTGCGGCGATGGCTTCGAGCACCGCCTCGTCGTTCTGCGGCGCCATGTCAAGCACGCGACGGCGCACGGCCTGCTCGGCATAGCCGGGCTGCAGCGGCTCCTCGGCGGGGTAGCCGAGCTTGGGCTGGCTGACATGGGCGAGGTCGCCGTGCAGCGTGAACTGCGCCTGCAGCGTGTTGCCGCGCTCATAGCCGAGTGCGAAGTCGACGTTGCGGTTGATGCGGTAGACCAGCCCGAAGTTCAGCGGCGAGCGCTGCGGCAGCACGTTGCCGAGCGGCTCGTTGCGGTAGTTGTTGGCGTCGAGCTCGGCCTTCAGGATCAGCCCTTCGAGCGGGGTCTGGTACTGCACGCCGGCGAAGGGCGCGGTGCGGCCGTGGAAGAAGCTCTTGAGCGAAAAGGTGCCGCCCGACGCGGTGCTCGAGTTCGGCCGCGTCTTGAAGCTCTTGAACACCAGCCCGAGCGGGTTGGGCAGGCTCTGCCGCTCGCCGAGGTAGCCCCAGCCCAGGCCCGCGGTCCAGTCGAAGTTGCCGGTGCGCTTGCTTGCCGCCAGGTATTCGCCGGAGAACAGCCCGGTTCCGCCGACGTCCTGGATGCCCAGCGCGAGTTCGGGCCACCAGCGGGTTTCCTCGTGCAGGCGCAGGCGCACGTCGGCGCTCTTGTCCTTGTAGCTCTGGTTGCCCGCAATTTGTGGGTTGTAGAGGTGGTTCAGGATGCTGGTATAGCGGAAGCCCAGTTCCAGCCAGCTCAGCGGCTGGAACATGAAATTCAGCCGTGTGTAGGGGTAGACGTGGCTGATGCTGGCGGCCGCTTCGCCGGTGGGGTACATGCGGGCGTTGGGCTCCTGCAGCAGCCCGGGCATGCCCCAGTCGTTGGCGGTGATGGCGAGGTCGCGCGCCGGCGCCATTGCCAGCTGCGTCGGCTGCAGCGCGAGCGCCGGGGCGAGCTGCAGCGGCGGCGCGCTCTGCTCGCGAAACGGCGGCGTGATGTCGGCGGCCAGCACCCCTTGGCCGGCCGGCGGCTGCGTGGCGAGGAAACGCGCCAGGCGCTCGGTGACGCGCTGCGGCCAGTGCTCGCCGGGCAGCACGACCCAGGCGCCGGGTGCGGGTGGGTCCTGCCGCTTGGCGTTCCAGGCGGCGACGTCGGCGCGCTGCACGCGGCCGTCGGGCTGGGCGATCCAAAGCGTGGTTGGCGCCGCCATGGCGCTGCAGCGCCGCACGTAGGCCAGCGCCTGCGCGCCGGGCACGAAGCCCACGCGGCACACGTGGCCGTCGGGGCGCACCACGGCCACGTCGTGCGGGCGCGACGGCAGCACCAGCAGGTCGCCGGCGGCGAGTATCGGTTGCGTTTCCGGTCGCGCCTGCAGGTAGCGGGGGTCGGTCTGCGGCAGCACGACGCGGCCGGTGCTCGGCATCGACGCGATCAGCGTCTGCATCGCGCGGTAGTCGGCGGCGTGGGCGGGGTCGCGGTCGGCGAGGTCGGCGAAGCGGTCGATCAGCGTCTGCCGACTCTCGGCCTGCTGCAGTTGCTGCGCCTGCGCGTACCAGGCGGTGCCCGGGGCGTAGCGCGACGCCGCCAATTGGTGGTCGAGCAGCAGCTTGCCCAGTGGCTGGTCTCCGCGCACGGTGATCGCGGTGCTGGAGGATGCGGCGCGGGCGGTGGGCGCAGCCGCAGTCAGCAGCGCGAGTAGCGCGACCGCAAAGCGGGGGGCGGTGGGCGGCTTCATCGTTGCGCGGGCCAGTGCTGCCAGGTGAGGCACAGCCGCGCGTCCAGGCACTGCTCGCCGTAGATCACGTCGGGGCGCGCGCCGGGGCGCTGGCGCACCGCGTAGTAGTCGGTATGGTGCGTGGCGGTGTCGCGCAGTGCGTACCAGTGCACGCTGCGCGGGTCGACGCCGAGCAGTTCGCGCGATCCCGGCGACGCCACCGGGCGAAGCTCGAGGTGTTGATTCAGGCCGAAGCGGTAGCCGGGCTGCACGTCGACGCTGCGCGTGAAGCTCTGCGCGCTGTCGTTCCAGCGCGGCCACGCCGAGTAGTGCACGTCGAGCCAGTTCACCGGCAGCGCGGCGCTGCCGACGACCATCGCATCGCGCAG
>JAJZHS010000272.1 GCA_021798395.1 Pseudomonadota bacterium | reverse complement strand
GGCGGCGACGGGTCGCGCCGCCGCGGCTGCGCGCCGTCGCCCCAGGACACGTCCGCCGGCAGGATCAGCGTGGCCACCTGGCCCGGCGGGCCGAGCGCGGCGTCCAGCGCGTCGAGCGCGTCGTCGCACAGCCGCGCGGTCGATTCCGCGCTGCGCACCCACGACGAGACATTGCGCGCCACGGTGGCGATGTCGGACTGCAACGGCGTGTCGTGGCGCGCGTGGGTCGTCGCGTGGTCGCCGACGATGTTGAGCAGCGGAACTCGGGCCTTGCGCGCGTTGTGCAGGTTGGCCAGGCCGTTGCCCAGTCCGCAGCCCAGGTGCAGCAGGGTCGCCGCCGGCCGCCCGGCCATGCGCGCGTAGCCGTCGGCGGCGCCGGTGGCGACGCCCTCGAACAGCGTCAGCACGGCACGCATCGCCGGCGCGTCGTCGAGCGCGGCGACGAAGTGCATTTCCGAGGTGCCGGGGTTGGTGAAGCACACCGTGACGCCGGCATCGGTCAGCGTGCGCAACAGCGCGCGAGCGCCTTGGGTCATGGTCGGGTCCTCGGGGTGGGTGTGCCGCGCGCCGCGCCGCCGGCCAGCGCGCGCGCCGCGGCCTGTGCGGTCAGGATGCAGCCGGGCAGGAAGGTGCCTTCGAGCGAGCGCCGGCCGCAGGCGCCGCCGCCGCCGAAGCCGGCCGCCTCGCCGACCGCGTACAGCCCGGGCAGCGGCTCGCCGTCGACGTCGAGCACCCGGCTGTGCAGGTCGGTCTGCAGCCCGCCGAGGCTCTTGCGGCTGATCAGCTGGGTCTGGATGGCGATGAACGGCCCGGCGCCGGGCTGCTGCAGCGGTGCCGGGCGGCAGGTGCGCAAGCGATCGGCGGGCCACTGCCGGGCGTGCGCGATGCGGCGGATCTGGTCGTCGTTGTGCAGCGCGGCGCCGCGCGCGAAATTGGCGTCGAAGGCGTCGGCGGTGGCCTGCAGCACCGCCGGATCGACCGCGTCGTCGCCGGCCAGCGCGTTCATTTTCGCGGCCAGCCCGGGCAGGGTCGCGTCGCTCAGGAACTGCGGGCAGGTGTCGAGCATCCGGCGCAGCAGCGCGCGGTTGCCGAAGGCCAGGTCGACCGCGAAACACAGCCGCCTGCGGTCGCGGATGTGCGGGTTGTGCTCGGCGCCGGAGATCGCAAGCTCCTTCCACGCGATGCGCCGGTTCAGCAGCTGCCAGCCGTAGGGCCGCGGCTGCTCGGCCACGCGGCGGCACAGCCAGTCGGTGTCGAAGCCGGTGACCAGCGGCTCGGGGCCGATGCGCACGCCGCGGTGGTCGAGCCACAGCGCCGACTTGCACGGAATCAGCGACAACCCGTGGCCCGGGAAGCGCGGCTGCGGATGCGGCACGCCGGCCGCGTAGTTCCACATGTCGCCGACGTGGCTGAGGCGCGCGCGCAGCTGCTCGGCGGCCCAGCGGTGCAGGCGGCCGTCGGCGTCCGGGTCGGCGCCGTTGAGCAGCGTGTCCGGCAGCGGCCGCGACGCCGGCCAGTTGGCCCGCAGCTGCTCGAGGCTGCCGTTGATGCCGCCGACCGCCAGCACCACGGCGGCGGCGCGCAGCACGACCTCGGACGCGTCGTCCTCGTGCACCGCGTGCGCGCCGCACAGCACGCCGGCAGCGTGCTCCAGCGCGTCCACGCGCAGCCGGTGCAGCCGCTGCAGGCGGCCGCCCTCCGCCGCCTGCAGCGCGCGCAGCAGGCGGCGCACCAGTTCCTGCCCGGTACCCCAGACGATGTGGTAGCGCGGCACGCTGTTGCCGTCGCCGAAACGGCCGCGTTCGACCCAGTTCACCGCCGGCATGAAGCGCAGCCCTTCGTCGCGCAGCCAGTCGTGCACGTCGGCACGGCTGCGCTCGACGTAGTGCCGCGCCCAGCGTCGCGGCCAGGTGTCGTCGTCGGCCAGTTCGCCGAAGCGCAGCCAGTCGCGATAGGCGAGCTCGGGTGTATCGGGAATGCGCAGCCGCGCCTGCAGCGGGGTGCCGACCAGCGCCATGCCGCCGAACGCCGACAGCGCCAGCCCGCCGAGCCGCTGCGACGGGCCGCGATCGACCAGCGCCACGCGCAAGCCCGCGCGCAGGCACTGCAGCGCGGTGACGATGCCGGCAAGACCGCCGCCGACCACCAGCACGTCCGAATCGATGCATCGCGTCATCGTGGCGCTTCGTCTGGCCGAGATGCGGGCAAGCATAGCGCGACGGAAAGACCCGCAGCCGGGCACGCCGAATCGGTGTACAAAGGCGGGTTCGCGGCGCACGCGCGACGACCACAGACCTCCGATGACCGCCTTCCACCACTGCTCCCTGCTGCTGCGCCGCCGCGCCGCCGCGCTGCTCGCCGCGCTGGTGCTGCTGCCGGCGTCGGCGCACGCCGGCGGCGGCCTGCCCGACGACGTGCTGGCGCTGACCGCGTCGCGCTCCGGTGCCGCGGCCACCATCGACATGCTGTGGTACGCCGGCAACGCGCAGTCGCGGCAGCTGTTCACCTGGTACCGGCGGCACGTCGCCGACCTCGACGCGATCGGCGTCGCCGTGGACTGGATCCCGCTGCCCCAGTCCGAGATGTCGGGAATCGACGCCGATTGCCTGCGCTCGATCGCGGCGTTCGCGCGCTGCAACGCGCGGGGCTACCAGCCGGACGCCAACGACGGGTTCGACCGCCTGGTGCAGAACTTCCAGGCGTTCGACGCCTTCGCCGCCGAGCACGCGCTGCACGGCTTGTGGGCGGTGTGGAACTCGCCGCGCGGTTGGACCGGATCGGCCTCGGTGCTCGCGGCGCAGGACGGCAGCGTCGACAGTGCGCTGACGTTCGGCATGTTCCTGCGCAAGCTCGGCCTGCACGACCAGCGCGCGCTGGTGGCTTCGCTGCATACGGTGCGCCAGCCCGGAGTCGACGGCCCCGACCTGCTGTACATCTTCTGGGATCCGGACTGCGCCTACTGCCATCGCGATTTCCTGCGCATTTCCGACGAGGCGGCTGAGATCCACGCGCGCAATCCGACGCTGGGGATTCGCTGGGTCCCGGTGGGCGTGCTGCGCCCGGATTCGCAACCGAAGGCGGCGCGCGCGCTGGCCGGCTACGCCGCGATGCAACGCGACGAGCAGCAATACGACCCCGACCGCGAAAGCGGCGCACTGTCGGCCGCACCCGGCGTCGCGCCGCAGCTGATGGCCGCCGAGAGCGAAAACCGGCTGGCCTACGCGGCGCTGACCGGCGGCAGCGGGACGCCCAGCTACCTGTGGGACGGCCACGGCCACGTCACGCTGCTGCCGGGCAGCCCGCCCGACCTGATGGCGTATCTCGCCGGGCTGCGCTGAGCAGGCTTCAGTCGACGGCCGCGCCCATGGCGACGAACCACTGCGCGCTGTCGCGCAGGCGCTGCGCGCGCGCCTGCAACCAGCCGAGCAGTGCCCGCTGCACGGCGCGCTGGGCCGCCAGCACCTGCAGCACGCCGCCGCCACCGGCCGCGTAGGCCTGGCGCTGCAGCCGCAGCGACGCCTCGGCCAGATCCAGCGCGCGCTGCTGGGCGGCGAGCAGCTGCGCGTCGTGGTCCAGCGCCTGCAGCACGTCGGCGACCTGCACGAACGCCGCCAGCACCGTCTGCCGGTACGCCGCCTGCTGCGCGCGGAAGGCGGCCTGCGCCGCGTCGCGCCGCGCGCGCAGGCTGCCGCCGAGCAGCAGCGGCGCGCCGACCGCCGCGGCCAGCTGCCAGGCGCCCGCCTGCGCGAACAGCTGCGCCGGCACGCCGGCCTGCGCGGTCCACGACGCGCTCAAGCTGAGCTGCGGATACAAATCGGCGGTGGCCACGCCGACGGCTGCGCTGGCGGCGTGCAGCTGCGCTTGCGCGGCGACGATGTCCGGGCGCCGGCGCACCAGCTGCGACGGCACG
>JAJZHS010000271.1 GCA_021798395.1 Pseudomonadota bacterium | reverse complement strand
CTGATGGCGCTGGCGCGCGCGACCGCGTTCGCACGCACGCTGGGCGCGCCGCAGGGCGGCCGGCTGCCGGTTTATCGCGGCAATCACGAACTCGAAGTCCTCGGCGATACGCTCAACGGTACCGCGCGCAAGCTGCGCGCCCAGGAGGCGGCGTTGCGCAGCAGCCAGGCACGGATCGCGGCGATCCTCGAGAACCTCGCCGACGGCGTGATGATGCTCGATGCCGAGGGCGAGATCGCGCTGGTCAATCCGGCATTCTGCGCGCTGTTCGGCGTCGAAGCGGCCGATGCGGCCCGCGGCGGCCTGCCGCGCTACCTTCCGGAGATCGACATCGAGCGCGACGGCGTCGAATCGGCGCTGACGCCGTACTGCAGCGGGCGCCACGGTGGCGGCGAGGTCGTCGGGTTGGGGCGCGCCGGCGAGCGCATCGCATTGGCGTTCGCGGTGAGCCGCTTCGAAATCGACGGGCAGACGCTGTTCGTCGGCTCGTTCCATGATCTGCGCGAGCGCAACCGGCTGATCGCCGAACTGCAGCACAACCGCGATGAGGCGATTTCCGCCAATCGCGCGAAGTCGGACTTCCTGGCTTCGATGAGCCACGAGATCCGCACGCCGATGAACGGCGTCATCGGCATGCTCGAGTTGTTGCTGCACAGCGGTCTGGACGCGCAGCAGGCGCGCATGGCCGAAGTCAGCCGCGCCTCGGCGATGGCCTTGCTGGACATCATCAACGACATCCTCGACCACGCGAAGATCGAGGCCGGCAAGCTGGAGCTGATCGACGATCCATTCGACTTCGCGCGTTGCATGGCCGACGTCGCGTTGCTGTTCGAGCCGCTGGCGCGCAAGCGCGCGGTCGCGTTCAGCATGCATCTCGACCCGGCGTTGCCGGTTGCGCTGCGCGGCGATGCCTTGCGTTTGCGCCAGATCGTCACCAACCTGATAAGCAATGCGATCAAGTTCAGCGCCGGGCACGAGCGACCGGGCGTGGTCACGCTGTACGCCGACGCCTGGCGCGGCAGCGGCGGCGAGCGCGCCATGCTGCGGCTGCGCGTGGTCGACAACGGCGTGGGCATTGCCGCCGATGCGCTCGAGCGGCTGTTCCTGCCGTTCGAGCAGGCCGACCGCTACACGACGCGGCGCTACGGCGGCACCGGACTCGGCCTGTCGATCTGCCACAGCCTGGTGCGCATGATGGGCGGGAGCATCGAGGTTTCGAGCCAGGTCGGCGCCGGCAGCACGTTTACCGTGCTGTTGCCGCTGCGTCGGGGCGACGCGGCCGGCGTGACGGCCCTCGACGCGGGCCGCGGCGTGCTCGCCGACGCCGCGCCCGTGCCGGTCCACGCGCTTGAAGAAGGCCGGGTCGTGCTGGTCGCCGAGGACAACGAAACCAACCGGCAGGTGATCCGCTTGCAACTCGAACGCCTGGGCTGGGCCGCCGATGTCGTGGCCGACGGCGCGCAGGCGTTGCAGCGCTGGGCGAGCGGCGACTACCGGCTGGTGCTCACCGACTTGCAGATGCCGGACATGGACGGTTTCGAGCTCGCACGCGCCATGCGTGCGGCCGAAGCCGCGGGCGCGCGCCCGCGCACGCCGCTGCTGGCACTGACCGCCGCGGCGCTGCCGGAAGAACTCGCGCGCGCGATCGATGCCGGTGTCGACGCGTGCCTGACCAAGCCGCTGCGTCTCGACGCCCTGCGCGACGCGCTCGAGCGCTGGGATGCGGCTGGCACGGCGGCGCGGCGAAGCGCTCGCTCAATGATGTGACTTCGCCATCAGCTTGAGCATTTTCAGATTGATCACGATGAAGCGCACCAGCTGCCACGGCCACAGTGTGCGCAGCGCGCGCGTGAACCCGGTGGGGCGCGGCGGATAGTAGGCTTGCTGATAGGGTTCGCGGTTGGTCGGCAGGTCGGGCATCGCAGTCTCGTCGCGGGAGGAGGTTCAGTCGGGCAGCAGCGCCCAGCCGGGGCGCAGCCGGGCCTGGTAGATGAAAGTGTGGTGCAACAGCGCTTTCATCCAGTGGCCGGCCAGGCCGATCTCGCCGAAGGTCAGGTTCATGTCGCGACCGTAGTCGGGGTATTTCGCGTAGTCCGGCACGACCGGGTAGACCGTCATCGTCGCCGCGGTGCCCTTGAACAGGTGCGAGCCGGTCGACGCCACGCAGGCCGCGCCCATGCGTGCCATCGACGCTTCGTGGGTCGGTCGCTCGGCGCCGCCGAGCATGTCGCGGATGCTTGCTGCGACGGCCTTGGCCATCGCCGCCGACGGCATGCCGGTGCGCGGCGGCGTCGGGCTGATCGCGGTGCCGGACGGGCTTTGCATCGGCTTGCTGATCGGGTGCGGCGGCGCGAACGCGATGCCGACCGCGAACAGCGCCGGATAAAGCGGCGACTGATAGGTCTTCGGCCAGTCCTCGGCGCTCCACTGCGCGAACGGGCGTGCTGTGTAGTCGGCATCGACGCGCATGAAGCCGTTGGGCGCGAATACCTTCGCGGTGATGTCCTCGCCGGCGCGGTCGAAGGCCTTCAGGCCGACGCCGGAGAACGGCGGGATCAGCATCGAGAAGTCGAAGGCCAGCTCGCCGCTGCTGCCGTCGAGCTGTTCGTAGTGGATGGTGCCGGCGTCGACGCGGCTCACGTGCGCGCGGGTGATCCATTCGATGCCGCGTTCGACCATCAGCGATTCGACGAAGGTCTTGCCGTTGGTCACGTAGCCGCCACGCGTGATGTGCACGCCGCCCATGCCGAAGTCGCCGAGTTCGTATTCGTTGCTCAGCCAGATCACGCGTGCGCGCTCGCGCACCCCGGCCTCGCGCAGCACATGATCGACGTTGAAGATGTATTCGAAGGCCGCGCCCTGGCAGGTGCAGGTGCCGTGCCCGGTGCCGACGACCAGGGTGCGGTCCTCGCCGCCGCGCATCGCAGCGATGGCCTGCTGCAGCTTTTCGTTGGCCTCGAGCGCGTGGCCGGCGGTGCATACCGACACCGTGTGGCCGTGCTCGGGGCCCAGACCCGGGGTCGCGCCGAAGTTCAGCTTTGGCCCGGTGGCGTTGATCAGGAAGTCGAACTCGACCTTGTCGTGCTGGCCGACGCGGGGGCCCCCGGTGTATTCCAGCGCGACGTAGCCGCGCGCGCTGGCCGCATCGCCTTCCGGGTGGATCGCCAGCGCGCGCGCCTGGCGGAAATCGACCCGCGTCTTGGCGTAGATCGACGCCAGATCGAAGGTCACGTCGTCCTCGCTCATCTGGCCGACGCCGACCCAGATGTTCGACGGGATCCAGTTCCATTTCGCGTTCGGCGAAACGACGACGATGTCGTGCCGGCCGCCGACCCACTTGTCCAGATAGCGCGCCGCGGTATGCCCCGCGATGCCCGCGCCCAGGATGACGACAGTTGCCATGGTTGCTCCGTTGCCGCGCGTGCCGACAGCGGCTTCCGCGTTGCACCGATAATACTCATGCCAGTATGAAAAGGTAACAGCTCGAAAACCCTCGGTTGCGTTTGCCTTGGGTCAAGCGCGGTGCACTTCTCCCTTTCTACGATCTGGCATTTCGGCGTGTCCGTGCAACTCCTGCAACGGACGCTCGCCGAGCCCCATCGCCCATGCCCCGCGCCGACTTCCGAGCCCAGCGCTTCATGCCGCGTTTCGTGTCACGTTTCGTGCCACGCTTTGCGCGCACCATTCCCGGTTTCATCCTCACCGTCGCGGTCGCCGTCTCGCTGCTGCTGTCGGCGGTGATGTACACGATCGTCGCCGCGGTGTACGACCGCACCGTGCACGAGGACGCGCACAACGTCGCCGCGCTGGTGGCGCGACAGACGTTCGCGTCGATGTACCAGATCATGAGCCGCGGCTGGACGCGCGACGAGCTCGAGTCGTATCTGGCGACCACGCGCAGCGCGTTTGCCGGCACGCCGTCCACCCTGCAGA
>JAJZHS010000270.1 GCA_021798395.1 Pseudomonadota bacterium | reverse complement strand
ACGCCGTCCCGGCCACCCTGCAGGCCCAGCTGCGCGGCTACCAGGAGGCCGGCTACAACTGGGCCATGCGCCTGGCGCACGCCGGATTCGGCGCCTGCCTGGCCGACGACATGGGCCTGGGCAAGACCCTGCAGGCGCTGGCCGTGCTGTGCGCGCGCGCCGCCGGCGGCGCCGCGCTGGTCGTCGCGCCGACCTCGGTGTGCGGCAACTGGCTGGCCGAATGCCTGCGCTTCGCCCCGGCGCTGAACGCGCGCATCGTCGCCGACCCCGCGCGCGACGCCGCGCTGGCCGAAGCCGGCGCCGGCGACCTCGTCATCGTCTCCTACACCCTGCTGCAGCTGAACGCGCAGGCCTTCGCCGCGCGCGCCTGGCACACCGTGGTCGCCGACGAGGCGCAGGCGGTGAAGAACGCGCTCGCCAAGCGCAGCCAGGCCCTGTTCGAACTGCGCGCCGACTTCCGCCTCGCGCTGTCCGGCACCCCGGTGGAGAACCGCCTCAGCGAGCTGTGGTCGGTGATGCACTTCTGCAACCCCGGGCTGCTCGGCCCGCTGACGCGCTTCCAGGCCCGCTTCGCCACCCCGATCGAGCGCGAACGCCAGCCCGGCGCGCAGCGCACCCTGCACCGGCTGATCGCCCCCTTCATCCTGCGCCGCACCAAGGCCGAAGTGCTCGACGACCTGCCCGAGCGCACCGAGCTGACGCTGAGCGTGCAGCCCGACGCCGCCGAGCTCGCGCACTACGAAGCGCTGCGCCGCAACCTGGTCGACGAACTCGAAAGCGCCGGCCACGCCCAGGCGCCGCAGGCGCGGCTGCACATCCTGGCCCAGCTGACCAAGCTGCGCCGCGCCGCCTGCGACCCGCGGCTGGTCACCCCGGGCTTCGCCCCCGGCGCCAAGGTGCGCGCCTTCGCCGAGCTGGTCGGCGACATCGTCGCCAACCGCCACCGCGTGCTGGTGTTCAGCCAGTTCGTCGACTTTCTCGCCCTGCTGCGCGCCGAGCTCGACGCCGCCGCCATCGACTACCAGTACCTCGACGGCGCCACCCCCGCGGCCGAGCGCACGCGGCGCGTGCAGGCCTTCCAGCGCGGCGACGGCGCCGCCTTCCTCATCAGCCTGAAGGCCGGCGGCTTCGGCCTCAACCTGACCGCCGCCGACTACGTCGTCATCATGGACCCGTGGTGGAACCCGGCCGCCGAGGAGCAGGCCATGGGCCGTGCGCACCGCATCGGCCAGCAGCGCCCGGTCACCGTCTACCGGCTGGTCAACCGCGGCACCCTGGAAGATCGCATCGTCGAGCTGCATCGCGACAAGCGCGCGCTGGCCGACAGCGTGCTCGCCGAGCAGCACGGCGACATCGCGCTGCCGTCCACGCAGGACCTGCTCGAACTGCTGCGCGACGCCGCCGCGGAGGCGCCAGCCGCTGCGTCTTGCTAGACTGAAACGGGACTTGCGCGTGGAGGCTGGGCATGGGCGCTCATGTGATTGACCCGGATACGCAGAGAGCGGTCAAGCAGTTCCTTGGGCTGCTGGACGGACGTTATGACATGGCCGGAGCCGTGCTGTACGGTAGCCGCGCGCGTGGCACACACCGCCCCGACAGCGATGCCGACGTTGCGGTGCTGCTGCGCGGTGAACACCAGCGGTTGCTGCCGACGACGCTGGCAATGGCGGACGTGGCCTATGACGTGCTTTTGGAGACTGGCGTCAACATCACTCCGCTCCCGATATGGCTGGACGAGTGGGAGCATCCCGAGACTTACTCGAACCCCGCGCTTTTGCGCAACATCGCACGGGAAGGTGTGCGTCTGTGAGCGACGATCTGATGCTCAAAGCCACGCAGGCGGCAGAGTCCGCCCGCGCGCTGCTCACGCGCAGTGATGCGGACGGAGCTTGCAACCGGGCCTATTACGCCATGTTTGATGCAGCGCGTGCCGCGTTACGTGTTGCCGGGCACGATGTCGGGAAAACGCACCGTGGCGTGCTCAACGCCTTCAACAGATCAGGCTTGCGCGCGGCGAAGCCGTCCGGCCTCAGCAGTGCCAGGCACCATCCCGCCTCGACATCGCGCACCGACTGGTACTGGATGCCGCCGACCCCGGCGTCCCGCGCCACGCGGGTGAAGCGCTGCGTCGGCAGGTAGTCGTGCGGATGCTGCCATGTGGCTGCGTCGGCGTCGAACGGCGGGCGGCGCAGATCGACGGCTGTGGTCGCCACCTCGGCGCGGAACGCCGTTTGCGCCACCGGGTCGATGCGCGGCAGTTCGACAGCGTCGAGCAGGAACCGCCAGCGCCAGTAGCCCAGCTCGGCGGCCGCGGTGCGCAAGGTCTGCGCCGCGTAGAACACCCCCGGGTCGGTCGCCGCGCGAAAACGCGATCCGCCGTGCCGCGGTGGATAGCGAAACGGCGTGGCCAGCAGATAGTCCAACGACTCCGTGCCCGCGGCGGCGGCCGGCTTGCCCGACTCGAGCAGCGTCTCGAGCAGATCTTGTTCGTCCCGGTCATCGACCAGCTTCATCGTCGCCGCGACGTGCTGCGCCTCGACCACGCGCCAGACTCGGCCGCGCCAGGCCGCGGCTTCAGACGAGACCTCTCGAGGCGTCCAGATAGTGCACGACACGCACGAGTCCTTCGGTATGCGCCAGCAGATCGATCGGCCGCGCCTGCAGGCCGCGGTTGTCTCCCTGCAGCCAGCGGCGCGCGGTCTCCTCGTTGCCGACCAGCGAGTCCAGCGACCTGAACACCCGCACGAACAGCAGCGCGAACTCCCACTCCTTGCGCTGCGGGTCGAGTACATAGCTGCCGCGGCACAGACGCGTCACGGTCGCCGCGCTGACACCGAGCACGCCGGCGAGCCGACTGCGCGACACGCCCATGCGCGACGCGGCGCGTACCACGGCCTTGCTCAGCACCTGAGCGGCCTGCGGCGACGAGGCGAGGTCTTGCGCGACGACGGACACGGGGGGTCCCTTTCGCGGAGCGCGCCGGTGGCCTGTGCCCAGCGCTTTCTACAGAAAAAAAATAGCACAAATTTTCTGGAGAAGACAAAACCCATGCCGCCTGCGGCAACCCTGCTCAGCAGTGCAGGTGGGCCACGAACCAGCGCACGATTTCCTCCAGGTAGCGCACGCGCGCGTCGCGGCCGCGCACGATATGCCCCTCGCCATCGAGAATCACGCAGCGCACCGCGCCGCCGCGTGCGGTCACCGCATCGCGCAACGCCAGCGTCTGGCACAGCGGCACGTTGGTGTCCTCGCGGCCGTGCAGCAGCAGCAACGGCGCGCGCAGTCGCCCGATCGACGCCAGCGGCGACAGCGCGCGCAGCAGCGGCGCGTCGCGCACCGGATCCCCGTACTCGGCCTGCGACACCGCGCCGAGCCAGGGCGTCGTGCCGGCCAGGTAGCCCGCAATGTCGGCGATGCCGCAGGCGCTGGCGCCGGCCGCGAACAGCTCGGGGAACTGCACCAGCCCCGACAGCGCCAGGAACCCTCCGTACGACCGCCCCGCAATGCCGAGCGCTCCGCGCCGCGCGATGCCGTGCTTCACCGCGTACGCCGCGCAACTGGCGATGTCGCGCACCGCATCGCGTCTCAGCGGGCCGTCGTCGAGCGCCAGGAAGCGCTTGCCGAATCCGGCCGAGCCGCGCACGTTGGGCGCGAACACCGCGACGCCGTGGGCCGCCAGCGCCTGGAACAGCGGATGGAACTCGGGTGTGGTCTGTTCGCGCGGCCCGCCGTGGAAATACAGCACCGCCGGCGGCGGCCGCGCGCCCGGCGGCGGCGCGTATTCCCAGCCATCGAGGCTCACCCCGTCGTGCGCGGCGAACACGTGGTGTCGCACCGCCGCCGGCGGGCAGCTGCGCGGCGCCCGCCCGCCGGCGACCGTGCGCGGCCGCTCGATGTCCTGCGGCGTCGCGACGTGCACGGCCCACGGTGCCTGC
>JAJZHS010000269.1 GCA_021798395.1 Pseudomonadota bacterium | reverse complement strand
CGCGTCGTCCGCCTGCACGACGAGCACGATGCGCGCCAGCCCGCCGACCGCGGCGAACGCGCGCAGGGTGTGCACGACCAACGGCGCACCGGCCAGCGGCAGATATTGCTTGGGGCACGCTGCGCCGAAGCGCGCGCCGCTGCCGGCGCAGGGAATCAGAACGTGGAAGGCCATGGTGGTGTCGCGACGGCCGGCGGCCGTACCTGCGAAAATTCTAGGGATGTCATCGACCGAACCCATCGTATCCCCGACACTGACCCCCGCGCTGCCGGCGCTCAAGCCCGGGCAGCGCCACGTGCTCGAACGCCCCCCGGGCAGCGCCGACGCGCTGCTCGTCGCCGAACTGGCGCGCGCCGCGGCGCACCCGTGGCTGGTGGTCACTGCCGACCCGGCCGACGCCCAGCGCCTGCTCGACGAGCTGGCGTGGTTCGCGCCGACGCTGCGCTGCGGCGTGCTGGCCGACTGGGAAACGCTGCCCTACGACGCGTTTTCGCCGCACCAGGACCTGGTCTCCACCCGGCTGGCCACGCTGTGGGCGCTGCACCGGCGGCAGCTCGACGTGGTGCTGGTGGCCGCGGCCACCGCGCTGCAGCGGCTGGCGCCGGCGTCGTTCCTGGCCTCGACCACCTTCAGTTTCCGCAAGGGCGAAGCGCTCGACGAGGCCGCGCTGCGCGCGCAGCTGGTGCTGGCCGGCTACGCCCACGTCACCCAGGTCGTCGCCCCCGGCGAATACGCCGTGCGCGGCGGCCTGCTCGACCTGCACCCGATGGGCTCGGCGCTTCCGCTGCGCGTGGACCTGTTCGGCGACACCGTCGAATCGATCCACACCTTCGACCCCGACAGCCAGCGCAGCCTGTACCCGGTCGACGCGGTGCAGCTTCTGCCCGGGCACGAATTCGCGCTCGACGACGCCGCGCGGCAGCGTTTCCGCGCGCAGTGGCGCGAGCAGATCGAGGGCGACCCCAGCCGCAGCCCGCTGTACAAGGACATGGCGCACGGCGTCGCCGGACCCGGCATCGAGTACTACCTGCCGCTGTTCCACGAGCGCACCGAAACGCTGCTCGACTACCTCGGCGCGCACGCCGGCGTGGTGCTGCACGGCGACGTCGCCGGCGCCATGCGCCAGTTCGCCGCCGACACCCAGGAGCGCTGGCGGCTGCTGCGCCACGACCCCGAGCGCCCGGCGCTGCCGCCGCACGCGCTGTACCTCGGCGACGAGGACTTCTTCGTCGCGCTGAAAGGGCTGCCGCAGCTGGCGTTGCGCGACTCCGGCGGCGCGCTTCCGGCACGGCGGCTGCCCGAACTGGCGCTGCAGCAGCGCGCCGAGCGCCCGCTGCAGCGGCTGCAGGACTGGCTGGCGGCGCCTGGGCCGCGGGTGCTGCTGTGCGCGGAAACGCCCGGGCGACGCGAAACCCTGCTCGAACTGCTGCGCGAAGCCGGGCTGCAGCCGCAGCAGATCGACGGCTGGGCCGCGTTCGCCGCGGCCGATGCGCGCTTCGCCATCGCCGTGGCGCCGCTGGCAGCCGGCTTCGTGCTGCCCGACGCGCAGCTGGCGCTGCTGACCGAGACCGAGCTGTTCGCGCTGCCCGCCACGCGCGCGCGCCGCCGCCGCCACGAGCGCACCAGCGACGTCGAGAACCTGATCCGCGACCTCTCGGAGCTGAAGCCCGGCGATCCGGTGGTGCACCAGCAGCACGGCATCGGCCGCTACCGGGGGCTGACGTCGCTGGACCTGGGCGACGGCCCGGCCGAGTTCCTGCATCTGCGCTACGCCGGCGACGCCTCGCTGTACGTGCCGGTGGCGCAGCTGCACCTGATCGCGCGCTACAGCGGGGTCGACCCCGAACACGCGCCGCTGCACCAGCTCGGCTCGGGTCAGTGGGACCGCGCCCGGCGCAAGGCCGCCGAACAGGTGCGCGACACCGCCGCCGAACTGCTCAACATCCACGCCCGGCGCGCCGCGCGGCCGGGCCACGCCTTCCGCTTCCCGGCGCAGGACTACGAGACCTTCGCCGCCGGCTTCGGCTTCGAGGAAACGCCCGACCAGGCCGCGGCGATCCACGCCGTGGTGCAGGACATGATCGCCGCGCGGCCGATGGACAGACTGGTCTGCGGCGACGTCGGCTTCGGCAAGACCGAGGTCGCGCTGCGCGCGGCCTTCGTCGCGGTGATGGGGGGGCGCCAGGTCGCCGTGCTGGCGCCGACCACCCTGCTCGCCGAGCAGCACGTCGAGACGTTCCGCGACCGCTTCGCCGACTGGCCGGTGAAAATCGCCGAGCTGTCGCGCTTTCGCACGACCAGGGAGGTCAAGGCGGCGCTGGCCGGGGTGGCCGACGGCAGCGTCGACATCGTCATCGGCACCCACAAGCTGCTGTCGGGCGACGTGCACTTCGCCCGCCTCGGGCTGGTCGTCGTCGACGAGGAGCACCGCTTCGGCGTGCGCCACAAGGAGGCGCTGAAGGCGCTGCGCGCCGAGGTCGACATGCTGACCCTGACCGCAACACCGATCCCGCGCACCCTGGGCCTGGCGATGGAGGGGCTGCGCGACCTGTCGGTCATCGCCACCGCGCCGCAGAAGCGACTGGCGATCAAGACCTTCGTGCGCAACGAAAGCCGCGCGGTGATCCGCGAAGCGGTTCTGCGCGAAATCAAGCGCGGCGGCCAGGTCTACTTCCTGCACAACGAGGTCGAGAGTATCGAGCGCCGCCGCGACATGCTGGCCGAGTTGGTTCCCGAGGCGCGCATCGCCATCGCCCACGGCCAGATGCACGAGCGCGACCTCGAGCGGGTCATGCGCGACTTCCACGCCCAGCGCTTCAACCTGCTGCTGTGCTCGACGATCATCGAGACCGGAATCGACGTGCCCAGCGCCAACACCATCGTCATCAGCCGCGCCGACAAGTTCGGCCTGGCCCAGCTGCACCAGTTGCGCGGCCGCGTCGGGCGAAGCCACCACCAGGCCTACGCCTACCTGCTGGTGCCCGAGGTGCAGAGCCTGAGCAAGACCGCGCAGCAGCGCCTCGACGCCATCGCGCAGATGGAGGAGCTGGGCAGCGGCTTCTACCTGGCCATGCACGACCTGGAAATCCGCGGCGCCGGCGAGGCGCTCGGCGAGGCGCAGTCGGGCAACGTGCAGGAGGTCGGCTACCAGCTCTACGTCGACATGCTGTCGGCGGCGGTGAAGGCGCTGAAGGCCGGGCGCGAGCCCGACCTGACGCATCCGCTGGGCGTGACCACCGAGATCAACCTGCACGAACCCGCGCTGCTTCCCGAGGACTACTGCCCCGACGTCAACGCCCGCCTGAACCTGTACAAGCGCCTGGCCAGTTGCGCCGACGAGGCCGCGCTGCAGGCCGTCGCCGAGGAGATCGTCGACCGCTTCGGCCGCCTGCCGCCGCCCGCGGCCAACCTGCTCGAGACCCATCGCCTGCGCCTGCTGGCGGCGCGCTACGGCGTGCTCAAGGTCGACGCCGCCGACGCGCAGACGCTGATCCAGTTCGCGCCCGACGCGCCGGTCGACGCCGCGCGCATCATCGCCCTGGTGCAGAACCAGCGCCATGTCCGGCTGGCCGGCAACGACCGGCTGCGCATCAGCCGCGAGGCGCGCGACGGCGCCGCGCGCGCGCGGCTGGTGCGCGACACCCTGCGCCAGCTCGGCGCGCCGACCGCGACCGGCTGACACGCGCCAGCCGCCACGCGTCGCCCGCATTCCCTGTTGCCCCCCGCTTCCTCCCCAGATCCGCCATGCATCATCTCGTTCTTCAGGTTCCGCCCGATTCCAACCTCGACCCGGCGCTGGTCGCGCGCATCGCGGAGCGCGTGCACCCGGCGTGCGTCGAGCCGCTGGCCGCGCGCCACGGCCGCGCCGGAACCCACGGCGTGCGCCTGCGCGAACTCGGCGTCGACGCACAGGCCGCGCGCGCGCTGCTGCCGGATCT
>JAJZHS010000268.1 GCA_021798395.1 Pseudomonadota bacterium | reverse complement strand
CTCGAACGTTTCGGGGCCGAGCGCGCGCACGAAACTGTCGGGATCGTGCTCGGCAGGCAGGAACAGGAACTTGACCGAGCGCGCGTCGCCGACGGCCGGCAGCGCCGCCTCCAGCGCACGGGCCGCGGCGCGGCGGCCGGCGGCGTCGCCGTCGAAGCTGAACACCACCTGCGCGGCGTGCCGGAACAGCCGGCGCACGTGCTCGGCCGAGCAGGCCGTGCCCAGGGTGGCGACCGCGTGCTCGACGCCGTGCTGGGCCAGCGCGATGACGTCGAGGTAGCCTTCGACGACCAGCGCCTGGCCCTTGCGCTGGATCGCGGCGCGGGCTTCGTGCAGCCCGTACAGTTCTTCGCCCTTGTGGAACAGCGCCGTCTCCGGCGAATTCAAGTATTTCGGCTCGCCACGGTCGAGCACGCGTCCGCCGAATCCGATCAATTCGCCTTGGACGTTGCGGATCGGGAAGGTGATGCGGTCGCGCAGCCGGTCGTAGCGCCGCGCCACGCGCGCCGCGTCGAACCCGGTCGGCTCGAGGGTTTCGCCGGCGGCGTCGCGTGCCACGACCAGGCCGCTTTGCACCAGGGGGTCGGCGTCGTAGTTGGGAAAGGCGGCCGCCAGCGGCTGCCAGTCGTCGGGGGCGTAGCCCAGGCCGTAGCGCGCCGCAATGCGTCCGGTCAGCCCGCGCCCCTTGAGGTAATCGATCGCGCGCGGCGATGCGCGCAGGCGGTCGCGGTAATAGCGGTTGGCCTGCTCGAGCACCTCGTGCAGCGTGCGCCGCAGGCTGCGCTGGGTCTGCGCCTGCTGTAGCTGCTGGGCGTCGAGCTGCGGCTCGGGCACGGTCATGCCGAAGCGGCCCGCGAGCTCGCGCACGCTGTCGGGAAAACTCAACCCGAGGTGCTCCATCAGGAACCCGATCGCGGTGCCGTGGGCGCCGCAACCGAAGCAGTGGTAGAACTGCTTGCTCGGGCTGACGGTGAACGACGGCGATTTCTCGCTGTGGAACGGGCAAAGCCCTTTGTAATTCGTCCCCGCCTTTTTCAACTGCACCGATTCGCCGACGACCTGGACGAGGTCGGCGCGCGCCAGCAACTCCTGGATGAAGTCCTGGGGGATCACGCCGCCGCCGCGCGCCGCGCGGTCACTTCGGAGCCATGCGGATCGCGCCGTCGAGGCGGATCGTTTCGCCGTTGAGCATGGTGTTGCGCACGATGGATTCGACCAGTTGCGCGTATTCGTCCGGGCGCCCAAGCCGCTGCGGGAACGGCACCGAGGCGCCGAGCGCGGCGCGGACTTCCTCGGGCATGCCCATCAGCATGGGTGTCTCGAAAATCCCCGGGGCGATGGTCACGACGCGGATTCCGTCGCGCGCCAGGTCGCGCGCCATCGGCAGCGTCAGACCGACGATTCCGGCCTTCGACGCCGCATAGGCCGCCTGCCCGATCTGACCGTCGTACGCCGCCACCGACGCGGTGTTGACGATCACTCCGCGCTCGCCGTCGGCGAGCGCCGGAAGCGCGGCCATCGCCGCGGCCGCCAGGCGCGCCATGTTGAACGTACCGATCAGGTTGACCTGGACGGTACGCGCGAACACGTCCAGCGGGTGCGGGCCCTGTTTGCCCAGGGTGCGCTGCGCCGGCGCGATGCCGGCGCAGTTGACCAGGCCGCGCAGCGCGCCGAGCTGCTGCGCGGCGGCCACCGCGGCGGCCGCGTCGGCTTCGACGGCGACGTCGCAGCGCAGGTAGCGGCCGCCGATTTCGGCGGCCAGTGCCTGCGCGTCCTGCAGGTCGGCAAGCAGCACGCGCGCGCCGGCCGCAGCCAGGCGTCGCGCGGTGGCGGCGCCCAGGCCGGATGCGGCCCCGGTGACGAGGAAAGCGTGTTGATCGATGTGCATGGTCGTCAAGGCGCTTGGCGCTTCAGATCAAGGCGTCGAAAATGCGTTGGGATACGGCGTCGACCGCGCCGACTCCCGAGATGCGGCGCAGCTTCGGCGCCGCGGCGTCGCCGCTGGCCTGCCAGGCGGCGTAATAGTCGACCAGCGGGCGCGTCTGCTCGTGGTACACGGCCAGGCGGCGGCGCACGGTGTCCTCGCGGTCGTCGTCGCGCTGCACCAGTTCGTCTCCGGTGACGTCGTCCTTGCCGTCGACTTTCGGCCGGTTGTAGCGCAGGTGGTAGACCCGGCCCGAGGCCGGGTGCACGCGGCGCCCGCCCAGGCGGTCGACGATGTCTTCGTCGGGCACCTCGAAGTCGACCACGTAGTCGATCGCGACTCCGGCGGCCTTCAGCGCGTCGGCCTGCGCCAAGGTGCGCGGGAAACCATCGAACAGGAATCCGGGAGCGCAGTCGGGCTGCTGCAGGCGGTCGCGGACCAGGCCGATGATGATGTCGTCGGAGACCAGCGCGCCGGAGTCCATCACCGCCTTGGCTTTCAAGCCCAGCGGGGTTCCGGCCTTGACCGCGGCGCGCAGCATGTCGCCGGTGGAAATCTGGGGAATGCCGTAGCGCGCGCAGATGTTCGCGGCCTGCGTGCCTTTACCGGCACCAGGCGCTCCGAGCAGGATCAGCCGCATGAAAACTCCTCTGTTTTTTTGAACGAATCGTGATGGAACAAGCTCATTCCAGAATACCATGCGCTTGCGCGCCGTCCGCTGACGCGGTGAGGAACTTGCGCACCCGTTCCAGGTCGGCGGCGGTGTCGACGCCGGCTGCCGGCGCGCGCGCGACCTGCAGCACCGCGATGCGCCAGCCGTGCCACAGCGCGCGCAGCTGCTCGAGGGCCTCGGCGCGCTCCAGCGCGCAGGGTTCGAGCGCGGCGAACGCGCGCAGCGTCGCGCCGCGGAAGGCGTACACGCCGACGTGGCGCAGGAACGGCGGGTCGCCGGAAAGCGGCGGCGCACGCATGTCGGCGTCGCGCAGCCAGGGAATCGGCGCGCGGGAGAACAGCAGCGCGCGGCCCTGCGCGTCGACGACGACCTTGACCACGTTGGGATTCAGCAGTGCGGCGGCGTCGTCGATCGGGTGCGCCGCGGTGGCCAGCGCCGCGTCGGCGTCGTCGTGCAGCCGCTGCGCGCAGGCGCGGATCAGCTGCGGGTCGATGAGCGGTTCGTCGCCTTGCACGTTGACCACCAGCGCGTCGTCCGCCAGGCGCAGCGCGGCGGCCGCTTCGGCGATGCGGTCGGTTCCGCTGGCGTGTTCCGGAGACGTCAGCAGCGCACGCACCCCGTGCGCGGCGCAGGCCTGTGCGATGGCCGCGTCGTCGCAGGCCACGGCGACGCTGCACGCGCCGCTGCGCTCGGCGCGTCGCGCCACGTGCACGACCATCGGCATGCCGCCGATGTCGGCCAGCGGCTTGCGCGGCAGGCGGGTGGAGGCCAGCCGCGCCGGGATCAGGACGTGAAACGCCGGCGGCGTTCCCGGCCTCATGCGTCTTCGGTGTGGTCGACGTGGCGCACCGCGTCGAGGTCGCGGGCCTGTTCCTCGAGCATCACCGGGATGCCGTCGCGCACCGCGAAGGCCAGGCGGTCGCGCGGGCAGACGAGCTCGTCGCCTTCGCGCAGCAGCGGGCCCTTGCACACCGGGCAGACCAGCAGATCAAGCAATCGGGAGTCCATCAGCGAGTTCCTCGGGCACGCGCCACGCGCGCCAGCAGCCAGGGCCAGAAGGCGGGGTCGACGTCGAGTTCGAGCTCGACGGTCCAGATGCGTTCGAACGCGCGCATCCCCGGATGGCATTTTAGGCCGTCCTTGTCGGTGACCAGCACCGCCGGCGCGCACAGGGTGGCCAGCGGATCGGCGTCGAACGCGGCGTGGTCGGGCAAGGCCAGAGCGCATCGCAGCGGCACGCCGGCGGCGCGCAACTGGGAGAAGAACTGCTGCGGGTCGCCGATTCCAGCGGCCGCGTCCAGCGCGTTCCCGGCGTGGCGCCGGCACAGTTCGGCCAGCGTCAGCCGGGCGCCGCGGGCCAGGCGGCGCGCGCCGCCCAGCCGGCGCTGCAGCGCGAAATGCGG
>JAJZHS010000019.1 GCA_021798395.1 Pseudomonadota bacterium | reverse complement strand
TCGTCGCGGGCTCGCACCAATGCTCTTCCGGTCATCTGGGCGCCGCCGTTCACCTTGTAGCCCAAGGCCCTTGCCCGTCGTTTCTTCCAGGACACCTGGCCCGCGCGCGGGCTTACCCTGCTCTTGACGAACTGGAACAGTTCCTGCAACTGGATGCGCCCATTTTCCATGCCGGTCACCTCGGTGATGCTGGTGACCTTGCGCGCGCCGCTGGACAGGCGGGTCTGCTGGATCACCAGATCGATGCCGCTGGCGACCTGTTCGCGGATTGCCTGCAGCGGCAGGTCCACGCCTGAAATCAGAACCATGGTCTCAAGGCGCGCCAGCGCATCGCGCGGGGTATTGGCGTGCAGCGTGGTCAGCGATCCCTCGTGGCCGGTGTTCATCGCCTGCAGCATGTCCAGCGCCTCGTGGCCGCGGCACTCGCCGACGACGATGCGGTCGGGCCGCATGCGCAGCGAATTGCGCAGAAGATCGCGGATCGACACTTCCCCCTTGCCCTCGATGTTGCGCGGACGCGATTCGAGGCGCACCAGATGTTCGTGGGCCAACTGCAACTCAGCCGAGTCCTCGATGGTGACGACGCGTTCGCCGTTCGGTATGAAGTTCGACAGCACGTTCAGCAGCGTCGTCTTGCCCGAACCGGTTCCACCAGAGACGACGATGTTCTTGCGCGCGACGACGCAGGCATGGAGGAACGTGGCCATGTCCGCGCTCATCGCTCCGAGCGAGACCAGCGTTTCGATTGCTAGACGGTTGCGTGCGAATTTGCGGATGGTCAGGCATGGGCCGTTGATCGCCAGCGGCGGGATCACCGCGTTGACGCGCGATCCGTCGGGCAGCCTGGCGTCGACCATCGGAGACGATTCGTCGATGCGGCGTCCCAGCGGGGAGACGATGCGCTCGATGATGCGTAGCACCGCGGCATCGTTGGTGAACGACAATCCGCTTTCGGAAAGCTTGCCGGCGCGCTCGATGTAGACATGGTCGTGGCTGTTGACCATGATTTCCGACACGGAGTCGTCGCTCAGCAGACCTTCGAGCAGTCCCAGACCCAGGGCTTCGTCGAGCACGGAATCACACAGCTGCTCAGGCGTCATCCCGTCGGGCAGTACCGGAGAAAGGGTGCCCAGCGTTTCGTGCAACAGGGCCCGTGCGTGCTGTCGCAGGTCGGCATCGCTCATGCTTTGCACGTCGGCGCGCCGGTGCGCCAGTTCCTCGATCAAATGGCCATGCAGTGTCTGCCGCAGCCCCGACGCAGCGCCCAGCCCGGTGCGCAGATCGTCGCCGGCGTCAGGCGCGTGCTGCGCTGCAGCCGCGCGCGGGTCGGCTGGCGCAGTCATGGGTTCGACGCGGGGCGCGGGCACCGCTGCCGGTACGCGCAGTAAGAACTCGCCAATGCGCACGTCGTCGCCGGCACGCAGCGCGCTGCCGCCACTGACCAATGGCGCGTCGCGCAATTGGACGCCCTCGGCCAGCGCGTCGATCATCCAGCGTTCCTGACTTCGGAACACGCAGGCGTGCTCGGGTTTGACCCCCTTGCCCTGCAGGCGCAGCTCACACGCCGCAGCGCTGCCGATGATGCCGCCGTCAGGAATCTCAACGCTGCGCGTCTGTCCCTGCGGGTCGGTGATTTCGAGTTTCAGCATGTTGGGGCTCTCCTTGAAGCAAAATGCCATGGCCGTCGGGTAGCGGAAGCACCGGGCCTGGCCCCGGCAGGTTCATCCGCAGGTAGGAGTTGGCGCTGTGTACCAGGCGGGTCGTCATCAGGCTGTGCGCGTCGACGATGGTCGGGGTGACGAAAACCACGAGTTCGTCTTGCTGGTCGTTGACGCCGTGGTAGCGAAACAGGCTGCCGAGCAGCGGAAGACTGCCGAGTACCGGGACCTTCTGCGTGTTGCGGGAGAGGCTGCGGACGAACAGACCGGACAGCACGATGGTTTGCCCGGCGTGCACGTTGAACTCGGCGCTCATCGAGCGCTGGGTCAGCGCCGGGCCGGCCGCAGTCGTGAGCGACGTATCGACCTGGCTGTCCTCGACCTTGATCTCGGTATCGATCTCATTGCCGCTCGAGACCCGCGGCACCACCTGCAGCCGGATACCGTAGTCCTGGAACTTGACCGTCGTGCCGAATGCACTGGACGAGGTGTACGGCACCTTGCCGCCGACGAGGAAGCTTGCCGTCGAGCCGCTTCGGGTCGAGAGTTGCGGCTCGGCCAGCAGCGTGGCATTGCCCGAGGTCTCAAGCACCCGCAGCTGGGCGTTCAGCCCCATGTCGAGCAGCGACAGCACATTCACGCCACCAGGCAGCGGAAGCGAGTTGCCGCCCGCATTGGTGGCGATCACCGGCGCGTTGGGTGGCGTGTTGAGGCCGAATTGCCCGGTGCGCGAGCCAACGCGCAGCGGCGACCAGATGCCGGCGATCGAGCCGCCACCGATCCCGTTCCACTGAATGCCCAGGTCGTGCACCTCGTTGCGCGGCATATCGAGCATCTTGACGTCGACCGAAACCATCTTGTCCCAGCCGTTCGGATCGGCGAAGTCGACCACGCTGCCCTTGTACTGCGCCGTCAGCATGCGCAGCTTCTGCAACTCGCGATCCGACAGACCGTGGCCGTCGAGTACCACCTTGTCGCCGATGATGCTGGCGCGCGCGCGCGGGATGTTCTTCAGGTATTGCGCGATGTCGCGCGCCACGATTGCGGTCTCGGCACGGATGACGCTGACCTGTATTCGCTGCGCGGGAGCGGCGTGGTGCCAGAGTACGACCGTGGTTTCGCCATGCTGGCGCCCTGAAAGGAGAACCTGATCGCGTTGCGGCGAAACGGCGCGCAGCACGTGGCCATTGCCGATGGCGACCCGCGTCACCCCGGGCACGTGAAGCAACCGCGATTCGCCGACGTACAACTGCAGCCGCCCGGCGGATGGAGGCGGCTCCGCGTGGTGGGGATCGGGTCCAAGGTGGACGGTGGCATGCCCGGCGTCCAGAACGGCGGCCGGGCAGGTGGCCGCGGTACACAGGCACAGCAGGGCAATGACGGATCGTTGCGGCATCATGGTTCTCTCGCTCACTGGTGTGCCGTTGATGGGGCCGGAGAGGCCGGCATCGGGAAGCCGGGCGGCAGCTCCGGTGCTGCCGGTTCCGGTGGTTCCGGGAATCGCCTCGTGGGCGTCATGCTGAGGATTGCGTCGGGCTGCGCAGCTGCAGCCGGTGCCGTACCGGATCCGGGCGGCGGAGGTACGTGACGCGCGACCGCGGCACGCCCTGCGGCTTCCTGCGCCGCGGCAAGCGACAGCTGGGACAGTCCCGGGAAGCCGGGCACGCCTGCGGCCGCGTCGAGCGCGGAGCCATACAACGGAGGCGTGGTCGCCGCAGCGGTGGTTTCCTGGGCGCCGATGCCGTAGATCACCTGCACGCCCTGACGCGCCGCCCGGCGGCCCGCCGCAGGCTGGGCGGATCCTGCGCGGGGCTGCCCCGGACTCTTGCCCAGCTCTCCGGCTTGCGGCACGTTGCTGCCTGTTGCAGTCGCCCCCCGCGTCAACGAAACGGGTTGTGACAGGCCATCGAGCAGTGCGTTGATCGCCGGCGGGGGGCCCGGCAGCAGCGCGGTGTCAGAGGTGGGCCGCAGCAGGAAGGTCAGGGTGCCCAGGCTGCGCGCGATGACCAGCCGGTGCGCCTGCCGCGGCGTGACGTCCAGCGTCACGGTGTCGTAGGTTCCAGCCAGCGGAGCATCCCGCCGGGTGTTGACCTTCTGGCCGGTGGCCAGAACCGGCAGGCGCTGCTCGATGGTGTAGACGGCGGGCATCGGGCTGCTGGTGACGGTGAGCATCACGTCGATGCGATCGTCGGGCTTGAGCATGCCATCGAACGAATCGATCTGGCCCACGGCCACCGTCAGCGCACGGTGCCCAGGCTCCAGGTAGGTCGACAACCTGCGGCTCTCGACCGGCGCCAGAAGCGGGATCGATACCACTTCGCCCGAGCGCATCGGGTACGCCAGCTTGCGACCGTCAAGGGCATCGAAACCCGACGGCGGCAATCCGGTTCCCGGTGCGTAGCGGAGCGGAATGTCACGCACGGCAAGGTTGCGTGCACTGAGCAGGGCGCCGACGGGCAGGTCGGATCGGGCCACGATCAGCTGGACCGTCTTGCCCAGCGCATCGTGCGCCAGGTTCTCCTGGCGTGCATGCAATTCGTGGTACGCGCCCCAACCGGCCAGCAGGCCAATTCCCAGCGCCGCGGCCAACAGCACCTGGGACGTCGATGGCGTGAACTTGAGTGCTTTCAATTTGGCGAGCAGCATGATCATGTTGGAATGGAAAGCGCGAAGCTGAAATGGGCGTACGCGGTTCGCATCGCGTCGAGCAGGTCGCCGAGAAGACCGCCATGCGGCCCCAGCCCCAAGCCCAGCGTGGCTGCCAGCACGATGCAGATGACGAGAAACTCGGTGCTGGCCTGTGCTGCACAGTGTTGTTTCATGGACCGTCTCCAGGTCGTGTCACGATGTTGAGCACGATTCCGGTGCGCGCGCCTGGCATGGGCACCAGGACCGCGACGACCTTCCGGTGCGGCGCTGCGAAAGTCAGCACCTGTCCGCCGCGAGACCGCGTCGACGCCGTGCCGGGAAGAAATTCCCGGCGCCGCATCGTGCGCTCGATCGCGGCCCGGTTGACGCGTACTGCATCGTCATCGGACATGATCAGCTCCTGCACGAAATTGCCGTTGGCGATCGAGCTCACGTCGCGCAGGACGGTGAGGTCGGGTGGAAGTTCGCGCCATGCGCGTTTCACTGCGATTCGGTTCGCGCGTTCCCGCTGCGCCGCGTCGTGCAGATCGCACCAGGAGATCATGCCGCGGGTCCGATGCTGCGCGGCCCAGGTCAGCTGCACGGTGACCCAGTCCTGACCACGCGGCGCGCCAAGCAGCAGGCCGCCGTCGCGGTCAGGCGCGAGGCTGCTGGCATGCAGCTCGCGCGCGAACCACAACGCGACCCGCGGCAGCGATTGCGCAACCGTGAATGCGCGCAGCCGCATCGGCAGTCCATCGACGCGCATCGCTCCGGCGACGGGCACCATCCGTGCGTGGGGTGGCAGTGGCAACGCGGGCCAGGCCGCGTGTGCCGCGCACGGCAGCGCAATGGCGCAACCGGACAGGGCCGTAGCGAGCATGCGCGGGGCCTTCACCATGACGGCAGCGCGAGCGTGCCGCACAGATGCGAACTGCGTCGCGACCCCGGGGACTGCTGGGGCGCGGAGGCGTCGTCGGTCGGGACTGGATAGAACACCAATCCACGTACGTTGCCACGTGCGACATCGCGCAGTTGCTGGAACCCTGAGGGGGTCGAGTCGAAGCTCAGTGGGTCCACAGCCAGCAGTGCGAAGCTTGCAGCGTCGAACTCGGCTTCCAGAGCGGACGCTGGATAGACGATCGGGTTGCGCAGCACGCGCGCCCCGACCTGCGTGTCATCGAGCGCGCTCCAGGAGCCATACAACACACTGGTGTGGCGGTGCAAGGCGAGGTCCAGAGTATCGAACGGGTGCAGCAGCGGCGAAGATGGCAGGTTGCTCAAGTTGACCGCAAGGTTGACGGTGTAGATGCCGCTCGCGTCGAGGCCGTACACGCAGCGCGGCATCCACGGCTGCAGCTCGGCGAATGGGCGCGTATCCGATGCACTGTCGGCGCCCGCTGCCGGATCAGCGGAGTCGGCCTTGCCGTAACCGAGCAGAACAGCCGAAGCGCGATCCGGAATCAGTGGCTCGCCGTTTGGCTTGACCCAGAGCGGATCGGCAGCGGGGCCGTTGTCCGGAGTGCTCAGATCGGTGGCGAGGATCGGCGCGCCCGGACGGCCGAAAAAGCGGTTGGCCACTTCGCGTTGCAGCACGTCGGCTGGCATCCAGGCCGCCTGGGCTCCGGCAGGTGTCTCGTTGATGTTGTTGCGCGTCACGCCGAACGCCGCGAAGCGCGCGGCCACCTGGGCTGCAAACGCAATGTCCAGATACCGACCAAGGAGCGGCAGCAGCATGAAAAGCGGCGCCAGCACCAACATCGAGGCCATGAATTCGACCAGCGCCTGCCCGCCGGCGCGATGTGCCGGACGCGCCGCGCGCGCGGCGGGCACTGGCGCCGTCATTGTCGACCCACCGCAGCGGTCGTGGCAGTTGTTCACGGCAGCCGACCCTGGGGCATGGTCACACCCATTGCAGCCTGGATCAGCGCCAGGGCGCTGCTCGGACCATGCGCGGTCCTCGCCAGCGAGGCCTGCCAGTATGGATTGAAGGCATTGGCCAGCTCGCCCAGATGCGGTGCGGCCTGCCCTGAACCGTCTGGCGGGCGGCGGTAGAAGACCCGGGCCGTCGACGCGGCGACGATGTCCTTCGGGCCCACCGAAGCCATGCCGAGGGTTGCTCCGCCGATGCGTGCCGGGAGCGTTTCGCTGAACGGCCGGCTCAAGGCCACGGTGAAGTCCGCTTCCGGGTTGTGGCCCGCGGGCCCGGACTGGCGCGCGACCAGTGCAACGCCCCAATAGTCCGGCAATCCCGAGTAGTGCGTCGACTTGCCTCCGTCGAGCAGTTCGCCGAGCGCGAATGTCACCGGGGTCAACTCCGGCGCGTCGTTGTAGTGGTTGGCCGTGAAGTCGTCCTTTGTGGCAACCTTCGCGGCGTCGGCGAGGGCGTGCACGGCCGGGAACTCGAACGGGATGCACAGCGGCGTGGGTGGCGCCGGAATCCAGCTGAAATCGCCCAGTGTGTCGGCGCTGCGCCACTCGTCGAGACTCAACCGCTCGAGCCCGCCGCGTCGGACCATGAAGTCAAGCAGGCCCATGGCTTCGTACTGCGGACAAGCGCTCAGCAGTGCCGGCATGGACCAGCTGCGCGCGCGCAGCAGCGTGGCGCGCGCGACCAGATGATCAACATAGCTGGGCATGCCGAACTGGAAATGGGTGAAGCTGCGCATCTGCTGCAGCGCCGGGTCGAAGGTCTGCCCGGAATACGGCGGTGCACCTGTCCGGTTGGTGCCGGTGTAGTGATGCAACAGGGCCGTGCTGACCTGGGACTCCGCCGTCAGTCCTGTGTTGACTCTGACCGTGCCGTCATTGCGGTAATTGGCATCGGCAACTTCCTGCATCACATGGCTGCGATCGATCGGCTCGGTCAGCACCGCCGTATCGACGGCCGCTTCGAGGATGGTGTGCACTGCGGTGTCCTGCGCCTTTTCCGTGTCGACCATGGTCTTCAGCAGCGGTGAGATCACCTTCGCGGTGGTTGTGGCCGTCGCCATCAGCGAGTCGAAAAGCGGATATTTCGCCGGATCGATCAAGCCGGGGTCGAGATCTGTCGCACTGGACACCCTGCGCGCGTACTCCAGCCAGCTGCGGAAACTGACCTCCTCGCCGATCGCGGCTGAATTGGCCGCCATCGCGCGGTTGGTATAGGCAAGGAAGTTCATCAGCCGTGCGTCCATCACCGCGCCGCTGTAAGCGGTGGCGTCGGCCGTATTGACCAGCCGGACCTTGGACATGACCAGTGCTCCAGCGTCGAGCATCAGGTCCATGGCCGCCACGCACACGATCAGGACGAACAGGCCGAAGACCAGAACCTGCCCGTGTTGCCCTGCAGTGCGCGCGTGCGGCGTCGGCATTGGCTGCCTTCGAGCTCAGTTTCCGCCGCCCTGCGGCGGCGCGTTGCCGTAGTTGCCCAGGCCCTTGTCGGCGCCTGCTTCGGTGCTCGCTTTGGCCGCCGCAGCCTTCGCCGCCGCGGTATTCGCCTGGTTGCCGGCGATTTCGTTGGCGATCCCGGCGCCTTGCTCGCGGACCGTCTTGCCGAAGAACATGAACACGCCGATCGCGGCGACCGCGATCAGCGCGACGATGATGATGTATTCGGTCATTCCCTGACCTTTGTGGCCGCGTGGGCCAAGGCATGTACGCATGATGTCCTCCAAACGGAAATGACCAAGACGGCCGGTTTGGTGAACTCTATGGGCGATTTGCCGAAATATTGGATTTCTGCGCGTTACATCAATAGAACACCGCTATGTTGTGCGGAGCGCCTTCCGGCAGGCCGACTCCGCCGTGCGCGCCCCGGCAGCAGTTAACATTCCTGCCATGAGCACCATCCTGCAAAACCTGCCCAAGGGGCAGAAAGTCGGCATCGCCTTTTCCGGCGGCCTCGACACCTCGGCCGCGCTTCTGTGGATGAAGACCAAGGGCGCGACGCCGTACGCCTACACCGCCAACCTGGGGCAACCCGACGAGAGCGACTACGACGCGATTCCGCGCAAGGCGCTGGCCTATGGCGCCGAGCGCGCGCGGCTGGTCGATTGCCGCCTGCAGCTGGCGCACGAGGGCATCGCCGCCATCCAGTGCGGCGCGTTCCACGTGCGCACCGGCGGCCTGACCTACTTCAACACCACGCCGCTGGGGCGCGCGGTCACCGGCACGATGCTGGTGGCGGCGATGCGCGACGACGATGTGCACATCTGGGGCGACGGCTCGACCTTCAAGGGCAACGACATCGAGCGTTTCTACCGGTACGGGCTGCTGACCAATCCGGCGCTGAAGATCTACAAGCCGTGGCTCGACCAGGCGTTCATCGACGAGCTGGGCGGCCGCAAGGAAATGAGCGAGTTCCTGATCGCCCACGGCTTCGACTACAAGATGTCGGTCGAGAAGGCGTACAGCACCGACAGCAACATGCTCGGCGCCACCCACGAGGCCAAGGACCTCGAGCAACTGGATTCGAGCGTGCGCATCGTGCAGCCGATCATGGGCGTGCCGTTCTGGCGCGACGACTGCGCGATCGCCGCCGAGGAAGTCACGGTGCGTTTCGAGGACGGCCAGCCGGTGGCGCTGAACGGACGCGAATTCGAGACGCCGGTGGCGATGTTCCTCGAGGCCAACGCCATCGGCGGTCGCCACGGCCTGGGCATGAGCGACCAGATCGAGAACCGGATCATCGAGGCCAAGAGTCGCGGCATCTACGAGGCGCCTGGAATGGCGCTGCTGCACATCGCGTACGAGCGCCTGCTCAGCGGCATCCACAACGAGGACACGATCGAGCAGTACCGCATCAACGGCTTGAAACTCGGCCGCCTGCTGTACCAGGGCCGCTGGTTCGACCCGCAGGCGATGATGCTGCGCGAGACAGCGCAACGCTGGGTCGCGCGCGCAATCAGCGGCCAGGTCACGCTCGAGCTGCGTCGCGGCAACGATTTCTCGATTCTCGACACCCGCAGTCCGAACCTGACCTACGCGCCCGAGCGGCTGTCGATGGAGAAGGTCGACGACGCGCCGTTCTCGCCGGCCGACCGGGTCGGCCAGCTGACGATGCGCAACCTCGACATCGGCGACACCCGCGACAAGCTTGCGGTGTACGCCCGGGCGGGTTTGATCGCGCGCGGCGACGACGGCGCGGCGACGTTGCTGCTCGGCGGCGCGGCGCGCGACTGACGCTGCGCGCCGGCCTCAGGCGGCGCGCAGTTCGAAGGTGAACGCGCGGTGCCCGACCTCGACGTCGCGGGTGTTGCGCTGCGGCGGGCGATGGAACGCGTCCAGCGCCGCGCGCTGCTCGGCGGTGCCCAGTTCGAGCCGGTGCAGCACCTCGGCCACGACGGCGTACAGCACGTCGACGCGGCCGTCCTCGATTTTCACCGCGATGCCCAGCGCACCGTCGGCGCCGAGCGCGCGCGTGCGTGCGTCGGCGCGCACGCCCACGCCGTAGCAGCCGTCGGCGCCGAGCTTGCCGACCAGCGCGCCGCCGTAGGCGCGCATCAGGGCGGTGCAGAAGCGACCATCGCCGCCGACCAGTTCCGGATGCCGGGTCATGGCGTGGTAGATGCGCGCCAGCAACGCGTCGTCGCCGGTGTCGGCGGCGTCGGCCAGCCCGGCGTAGAGCAGCGCCAGGCGGTCGAGGGCGAAGGCCGGGGTCGGCAGGTTGCAGCCGTCGATGGCCCAGGTGATCTGCGCCGGCTCCAGCGCGCACAACTGCGCCAGCGTGCGCCGCACCTGCGCCTGCATCGGGTGATCGGGTTCGTGGTAGCGGCCGGCGTCCGCGGCCAGCGCCATGGCGCCGGCCAGCATGCCGACGTGCTTGCCCGAGCAGTTGCTGCAGATGGGGGTCGGGCGGAAGCCGTCGCGGATCCAGGCTCGCTGCACCGCATCGGACAGCGAGGGGTGGCCACCGCACTGCAGCGCGCTTTCGTCGGCCGACAGCTTCGCCAGCATCGCGCGGGCGCGGGCGATGTGCCGCGGCTCGCTGCTGTGCGAGGCGCACATCAGCGCCAGGTCAGATTCGTCGAAGCCGAAGCGCTCGGCGGCCCCGGTGCGCAGCACCGCGGCGGCCTGCGCCGGCTTGGCCGCCGAGCGCGGCAGCGTGACGCGGCGTGCATCGCCGAATGCGCGCAGCAGGCGGCCGCGCGCATCGACCACGGCGATATGCGCCGCGTGACGATTCTCGACCGCGGCGCCGCGATAGTTCACCACCGCGATCTCTTCCATGGCATCATCCCCGACATGACAGCGCGCCGTCCGCGCGAAGGGGCCGCAGTATAAAGGGGCGCAGGGCGGCAGAGGGCGGCGTGTTCCCATGTGGCCGACAACGTTTTTTCCCACCGCGATGTTGCGTCTGCCGCGTTTGTTGCTCGCTTTCTGGTATCGCCCGCGTCTGAGCGGAGCGGTGGCGCTCTGCGCGTTGCTGTGCGCGCTGCTGGTTCCGCGGCTGGGATCGGTGCCCGGTTTCCTGCTGGCCTTCGACGTCGCCAGCCTGCTGTATCTGGGCAGCATCGCGGCGATGATGACAGGCAAAGGCGCGCGCAGCATGGCGCGCCGCGCGCAACGCCACCACGACGGTCGCTGGGCGGTGCTGGTGTTCAGCCTGGTCGTGTCCGGCGTGGTGCTGCTGGCGCTGCGCACCGCGCTGCAAGCCAGCCGTCACGCCGAGCGGCCGGACCTGCTGCTGGCCGGCTGCAGCATCGTGCTGAGCTGGCTTTTCTTCGGCGTCGTGTTCGCGCAGACCTACGCGCACGCCGACCACATCGCCCGCGACGGCGGGGCGCCGGCGCTGCAGTTCCCGGGCCGCGCCGATCCGGACTACTGGGACTACCTGTACTTCGCGCTGACGCTGAGCATGACGTTCCAGACCTCGGACGTGGCCATCGCCGAGCATCACACCCGGTTGATGGTGCTGCTGCACGCCGTGGTGGCGTTCTTCTTCAACGTGTTCATCATCGCGCTGACGGTCAGCGCCGTCGGCGGCGCGCTGTGACGCCGCGGCCGTACGCTCAGTGCGACGCGCCGGATCCGCTCGCGGTCAGCTTGTGCACTTCGCGCCGGGTGGCGTCGTAGCCGTGCCGGGCCCCGCTGGCGACGGCGTGGCCGACGACCTTGGCGGCGTGGGCCGTATCGTGGCCGACGACCTTGGCTGCGTGGACGGTGTCGTGGCCGACCACTTTGGCGGCGTGCACCACGGCGTGACCGCTGCGCTTTCCGACCTGCACCGCAGCCTTGCCGACGTGGTGCGCGTCGTGCTTGACGGTGTGGCCGAACTGATCCAGGGTTTCGCCGTGCGCGAGGCCGCACAGCGCACAGGTCGCGGCGATGGCAATCAGGGTCTTCATGGGGAGTCTCCGCAGGCGGCGCGAACGACGCACCGAACGCCCCGATTGTGCCAGGGGCCCGGCTGACCCAGGTCAAGCGGGTCGGCGCCGCGCCCGGCTAAAGTGCGCTGCTGCCGCGCGCGGTGCGCGGCGGGAGAGTCCGGATGAATCTGACGCAACGCCTGCTGCACGCGCTGGCCGCGCGCGGCGCCACCGAAGTGTTCGGCGTGCCGGGCGACTTCGCGTTGCCGCTGTTCGGCGAGATCGAGCGCGCCGGCGTGTTGCCGCTGTACACCCTGTCGCACGAACCTGCGGTCGGCTTCGCCGCCGACGCTGCGGCCAGGCTGCGGGGCGGTCTCGGCGTGGCCGCGGTGACTTACGGCGCCGGCGCCTTCAACGTCGTCAACGCGCTGGCCAGCGCCTACGCCGAGCGCGTTCCGCTGGTCATTCTGTCGGGCGCGCCGGCGGCGCACGAGGCCGCCAGCGGACTGCTGCTGCACCACCAGGTCAAGACGCTGGATTCGCAATGGCGCGTGTTCGCCGAACTGACCGCCGACCAGGCGCGGCTCGACGATGTGCGCAGCGCGCCGGCGCAGATCGCGCGCGTGCTCGACTGCGCCTTGCGCGAGGCGCGCCCGGTCTACCTCGAAGTGCCGCGCGACATGCCGGCGCGCGCGTGCGCGGAAGTCGGCAGCACGCCGGCGCCGCCGTCCGATGCGCAGGCGCTGGCCGCCTGCGCCGATGAGTTGCTGCAGCGGCTGCGCGCGGCCCGGCGTCCCCTGCTGATGGTCGGCGTCGAAGTGCGCCGCTTCGGCCTGGAGTCGCGCGTCGCCGAGCTGGCGCGGCGGCTGGGCATTCCGGTGGTCACCAGCTTCATGGGGCGCGGCTTGCTCGCCGAGCAGCGCTTGCCGCTGCGCGGCACCTACCTCGGCCTGGCCGGCGATGCGCAGCTGGCGGCCGAGGTCGAGGGTTCCGACGGGCTGCTGCTGCTCGGCGTGATCGTCTCGGACACCAATTTCGCCGTCTCGGCCAGCGCCATCGACATGCGCTCGACCATCCAGGCGTTGGGCGGTCGCGTGGTCATGGGCCATCACGTCTATCCGGACGTCGCGCTGGGCGCGCTGATCGACGCGCTGCTGCAGCGGGTTCCGGAGGCCGTGGCGACGCCCGCCGCGGCTGCTCCGCAAGCGCCCGCGTGCGCGCCGCAGCCCGCCGGCGACGCGCCGGTGCAGCCGGCCGACGTCGCGTGCGCCGTCAACCGGCTGCTGCGCCGCGTCGGCCCGATGCCGATCGCCAGCGACGTCGGCGACTGCCTGTTCAGCGCCATGGACATGGATCCCACCGCGTTGATCGCGCCTGGCTACTACGCGACGATGGGATACGGCGTCCCGGCCGGGCTGGGCGTGCAGGCCGCCACCGGGCGCCGCGCGCTGGTTCTGGTCGGCGACGGCGCGTTCCAGATGACCGGCTGGGAGCTTGGCAACGCCGCGCGCTACGGCTGGGATCCGATCGTGCTGGTCTACAACAACGCGAGTTGGGAAATGCTGCGCGCGTTCCAGCCCGAGTCGCGCTTCAACGACCTCGGTCGCTGGGATTTCGCCGCGCTGGCCGCAGGACTCGGCGGCGACGGGTATCTGGTGCGCAGCCGCGACGAGCTCGACGCCGCGCTGCTGCGCGCGCACGCCACGCGCGGGCGCTTCCAGTTGCTCGACATCCGCCTGGAGCCCGGCGCGCGCTCGCCGACGCTGAATCGCTTCGTGCAGGCCGTCAAACGCTTGTCGGCGCGCTGAGCGCGCCGCGCGAGCGGATGCGGCTCCGATGCGGCACAATCGCCGGATGCCTTTCGTCACTCTGCTCGCCGGCGGCGCCGTTCTCGGGCTGGTCGGGATTTTCGTGCGCCTGGCCGGAGCGGACGGCGTCGGCCCGTTCGCCGCGGCGTTCTGGCGCATGGCAATGGCCACGCCGCTTCTGGTCGTCTGGGCCTGGTGGTCCGAGCGCGCGGGCGCCGCGTCACCGCCGAGCGGGCCGGTGCGCGGCGGATTGCTTCCGGGCTGGTCCCTGCCGGGGCTGATCGCGCTGGCCGCGACAGCATTCGCCGGCGACCTCATCCTGTTCCATCTCGGCTTGCGCTGGAGCACGGTGGCGAACGCCACGCTGGAATCGAATCTGGCGCCGCTGGTCGTCACCCTGGCGCTGTGGGCGCTGACCCGGGTGCCGCCGCGGCCGTCGTTCGTCGTCGCGCTGGTCGCAGCGCTGCTCGGCGCGCTGCTTGTCATCGGCGCGCATCTCGGCCACCGCCGCAGTCTGCTCGGCGACCTTTGCGGAAGCGCTTCGGCGCTGTTCTACGCCGCCTACCAGATCGGGGTGCAGCAGGCGCGCCAGCGCCTCGGAACCCTGCCTTTGATGGCCTGGATCAGCGCCGGCGCGACCTTGGCGCTGTGGCCGATGGCGCTGCTTGAGGGGCAACTGTGGCCGCACGACGCCATGGGCTGGGTGTGGTTGGTGGGGCTGGCGCTGCTGGTGCAGATCGGCGGCCAGGTGGTCATCGCGCACGCCGTCAAGCACCTTGAACCGGCGCGCGCGTCGGTCGGGCTGCTGGTGCAGCCCGCCACGTCGGCGCTGTATGCGTGGGCGTTTCTGGGCGAACGGCTCGGCGCGCTGCAGGCCGCCGGCGGGGCGTTGGTGCTGGCCGGGATCTACCTGGCGCGGCGTTGAATGCGCGGCGGCCGCGGCGCAAAAAAACGCGGCGCGGCACGGATCGGTCCGCGGCCGCGCCCAAACGGGGATCGAACGCTGCGCTGGCAACCCCCTGTCCCACGCTTCGCCACCCTGCGAAGGGTGCGGCAGATCCGGCGCGACGCACGGGGAGATCCCATCTGCGCGTTGCTGCAGCCCATCCACGGCGAACCGGGATGCGAACGGTCGGACCGGCCTGCCGCACCCCTGTACCGTACCGCGGCGCGCGGCGCGCGGCCAGCTGCCGGATGCGCCGGACTTGATCCGGCGCTGGGTCGCCGCGTTGTGCCGCCCGCGCCCGGCGCGACGTCAGCCCAGCGCGACGTCGACGCGACGCGGCCGCGCGTGTTCGGCTTTCGGAATGCGCAGCGTCAGCACGCCGTCCTTGAGCGACGCGGCGATCTGCGCGCTGTCGAGTTCGCGCGACAGCGCGAAGCTCCGTTCCCAGGCGCCGTGGCGCAGTTCGGCATAGCGTGCGTCGCTGTCGGCGGCCAGCGGCAGCGCGATGTCGCCGCGGATCTTCAGCGTGTCGCCGTCGACGTGCACCTGCAGCGCGTCGCGCGGCACGCCGGGCATGTCCGCGTGCAGGGTGATGCCGTCGGCGTCTTCGACGATGTCGACCGCCGGCGGCAGCGCGCGGCGGTTGGTGGTGGTGGTGTCTTGTTGGTTCATGGTGTCGGCTCCGGGAATTCAGTCGATCGCAATGCGGCGCGGCTGCTGCGCGGCGCGGCGCGCGATGCGCACGCGCAACACGCCGTCGCTGTAGCGGGCCTCGACCCGGCTGCTGTCGGCGTCTTCAGGCAGGTTGAGGGTTCGCCGGAAGGGACCGCCGAAACGCTCCTCGGCGTACACGGCGGCGCCGGCGGGGGGCTCGGGGACACGGCGTTCTCCGGCCAGGCTCAGCAGGTTGTTGTCGACCGTGACCTCCAGGGTCGCCGGGTCGATCCCGGCGGCGAAGGCGAAGACCTCGACGGCGTCGGCGTTCGTGGTCACGTTCAGCGGCGGGAACGACGCGCCGCTCGCGGCGCGGATGCTCGCCGGCAGACCGAGGCCGCGCTCGAGTTCGCGCTGCATGCGGTCGAATTCGGCGAACAGGCTCGCCGGGGTTCTCAGCAGGGTTGCCACCATGTTGTTGCTCCTTGTCGGTTCGGTCAGGCCGCCGCGCACCCGCAGCGGCCGCTGGTACGAGGCGTATCTGCGTACCGCGGCGGCGTTTTCAAGGGGGCGCGATCATGATGTGCGGGGCTTGAAAACACGCCCCGCAATGCCACATGCTGGAGGCGCGGACGGTGCGCGGGCGCCGCATTGCGCGCTGCGTCCCGAATAGCATCCCGCGTTGCATCCCGGATCACACGACCATGCAATTCAAGGACTACTACCAGGTGCTGGGCGTCGGCCGCGACGCCGACGACGAGGCGATCAAGCGGGCGTACCG